>NZ_JBJUSG010000010.1:0-48723 GCF_046044395.1 Candidatus Magnetominusculus dajiuhuensis
TAGGGATGCCCTCGCAGGGAAATCAACGGGTGTAGTTATTTAGACGCTTACAAAGTTCGGTTAGAAATGTCGTGGGGTGAGATGCCTATTGGAAAAACCACTGCCGTTGCTATATACTACGTCAAAAATATGTCAACAGAAGAGGTAATCGTATGAAGGTTCTTGTAATAGGTGGCGGAGGCAGGGAACACGCCCTTGTGTGGGCGCTGAGGAAATGTAAACGCGTGGACAAGGTGTACTGCTGCCCCGGCAACGCGGGGATTGCAGGGCTGGCCGAATGTATAAACAATACTGACCCATACAACATAAAGGCCCTTGTTGACCTTGTAAAGTGCGAATGGATAGACTTGACCATTGTCGGGCCTGAGGTGCCGCTTGGACTAGGGATTGTTGATTTGTTTGAGCGCGAGGGCCTTAAGATATTCGGGCCGAACCAAAAGGCCGCCGCCCTTGAGACCAGCAAGGTTTTTGCCAAGGATTTTATGCGACGGCATGGACTTCCAACCTCCCGGTATAAGGTGTTTTCGTCATATCCTGAAGCGGAGGATTATATCCACTTAATGGGTGCCCCTATCGTCATCAAGGCGGACGGCCTCGCCGCTGGCAAGGGTGTTATCGTCGCCCCGACATATGAGGAGGCAGAGGGTGCCCTGAGATTAATTATGATAGACCGCGCGTTTGGAGACGCCGGCAACAGAGTTATCATTGAAGAGTGTCTTACCGGCGAGGAGGTGTCTTTTATGGTCGTCACCGACGGCAAAACCATTGTCCCCATTCCCACCTCGCAAGACCACAAGCGGGTTTTTGACAACGATAAAGGGCCAAACACCGGCGGTATGGGTGCTTACAGCCCGGCCCCTTTAGTGGACGGCGCGCTGCAAGACACCATTATGGAGACTATCATGCGCCCAACCATATCGCTGCTTGCCAAAGACGGCATTAAATATAAGGGCGTCCTCTACGCGGGGTTGATGATAAATGAGGGCAGGCCCTATGTGCTTGAGTATAACTGCCGCCTCGGAGACCCTGAGGCACAGGCCATCCTTATGAGGCTGGACTCCGACATCGTTGACATCTGTCTCTCTGTTCACGACGGAACGCTTGACGCTGCCGCGATTCAATGGAAACCGGAGGCGGCAGTTGCCGTGGTTATCGCCGCGGGCGGCTATCCTGGCGCTTTCCAGCGCGGGAAGGAGATTACCGGACTTGAGGCGATTACGCCGTCTGACGAGGTTGTTGTCTTTCACAGCGGGACGGCCTTCGATAACGATGCCCTTGTTACCGCCTCCGGAAGGGTGCTTACTGTTGCCGCCCTTGGCGAAGACATCGCCGCGGCAAAGGACAACGCCTATAAGGCCGCCGCCAAAATCCACTTTGATGATATGCACTACAGAAAGGACATCGCCGCGAGGGCGTTGAGGTAAGCCGCTGGCCGGCCATGCGGTAATGGCCGGCCAACTCAGGAATTTATCCCATTATGATGATGTTGTCCATGTCATCCCTATAGATTTCCATGTGCCGCCGAGATAGTAGTACATGTTGCCGTCAGGGGCGGCGAACAAAACGATACCATTTGCAAAGTACATGGCGTAATATTCCTGGCCACCTGATGTTGTTGCGTGAATCAGAGCGCCGGACGGAGGGCCGAAAAACGAACTGTACTGGTATATCAGCGTATTGAATATCAAATAAACATTGGCAATTGCGCTACTCCAGGTTGTGCCAAGCGACTGCCACATGCCGTTATAATACAAATACACAGAGCCGTCTACCCAAGCCATCAATGCCATTCCGTTGTCAAACCATTGGGTATAATAGTTTCCACTAAAACCATATGTGTTTGTCTGGATACCACCGGCTGGACTGCCTAAAAACGCGGAGTACCTCGTTATCAGAGACGTAATAGCGGTAGAAGCAGCAGTATAGTAAGGGTCAACAGTGGCATTGTCGGCTACTGGCGCTGTGCTGCCTGCCAGTAGAGATGTATGCGGCTGCTCAACTCCTGAGCTTACATTGAAATCCGCGGCCTCCACCCGTTGCAAGGCCAGCAAACATAAAGACAGGACGATAACACATATACCCGTGAATTTCTGCATCTTCAAAGCCCTCCGCTTATTAAATAATATACGCTTCACAGTCTGATGTTACCATAGTATTATCGTACGTGTAAAGAATATACTTTAATGCTGCCTCTAATTTTTTCTTTAAACAGAAATCGTTCCTCCAGTCAATAGAAAGTGATGGTTTAAATCAGTGGAAAATATGCCAGGGCGTATGTTAATATTAAATTATGACGAGGTCAAGGCCGATAAGGATATGGAGATGAGTAAACTATACAGGAGGGGCAAATATGCCAACGCCGCAAAACATTGTCAAAGCGATTAATGAAAAGATAAAACGAAGGGGTTTTTCATCAGCCGTGGGGCTGCCGTTGTTGCGCGTCCTGTTGGCGGCGATAATTATGTCTATGGCCGGGTACGCGTGGGGCGCCGCTGTTTCTTATAACTGTGGTTATACATGGACAGAGCAGACGAGCTCCGGCCAGAGATACTGGTGGAAGATAGCGTCATCCAGAGACGGAGTACACCTTGCCGCGGCAGAATATAACGGGTATATTTATACATCAAGTGACAACGGCACCACATGGGTACAGCAAACGAAATCGGGACAGAGGGCGTGGTACTCAATAGCGTCGTCAATTGATGGAAGCCACCTTGCCGCTGTTGACAATACCCCGAATGGATATATTTATACATCAGCGGATTATGGCGTCACATGGACAGCGCGGACGGCGGCCAAAAGTCAGGACTGGATGGCCGTGGCGTCCAACGCCGATGGAAGCATTCTCTTTGCCGCCGACTACTCCGGTAGCTCAAGTATTTATAAGTCTCAGGACGGTGGTGCCACATGGGGTGCGCACTCTACGACCTGTAGCCCAAGCGGCTGCGGCAACATTGGCGGTGCCTATTGGTACACCGTGGCCACATCGGACAATGGAACGGCAGTCGTTGCCGGACCTTCAAACGGAGATGTTTATACGTCCTCTGACAACGGCACCACATGGACGGCGCAAACCTCCGCCGGACAGAAATTCTGGTGGAGCATCGCCTCGTCGTGGGATGGCGTAAAACTCGCCGCAGTAGAGGGGTACGGGGGATATATTTATACATCAGTAGACTCTGGCACCTCATGGACACAGCAAACCGGCCCGGGCAGCCTGAACTGGACGTCTATATCGTCCGGCCCCGATGGATATAATCTCGCCGCCACTAGTTTTTCCACCGATGGGTATATTTATACGTCAGGGAATTCAGGGGACAACTGGACAAAGGAAACCGGGGCCGGCAGCAGATTGTGGACATCGTCGGCGGTAGCGGCAGGTGGAGATAAAATTGCCGCCACGGTTTTTGGGGGATATATCTACACTGCCACTCGTCCCAAATATAGCGTAAACGTTACGAAAACAGGCACAGGCAGCGGCACGGTGGTGTCATCATCCGGCCCTATCACATGGGCAGGCAACACCGGCACGGCCACTTATCTATGCCCGCAGTTCGTAACCCTGACTGCGCTACCCAGTCCCGGCAACAGTTTCTCAGGCTGGACTGGTTGTGATTCCTCAAGCGGCGCGCAGTGCACCGTTGTGATGGCGGTGACAAAGAATGTTACCTCCGTCTTTGGCGTGCCTCTTACCGACAGGACGATGATTGTAACCTCAAACGGCAATGGTACTGTATCAAGCAGCCCCACAGGTATAAACTGCGGCACACAGGGGGCCTCATGTAAGTCCACATTTGCCGACAACACCACGGTAACCCTGACGGCGATGGCCGACCCAGGCTACGGGTTTAAGAGCTGGACCGGATGTGACTCAATTAACGGCACGCAATGCACCGTGTTAATGTCGTCAAATAAGTCTATTTCAGCCGTGTTTTATAACAGCCATATATTTACTGTCAACAATGCCGGATATGGTACGATAACAAGCAATCCTGCAGGGATATACTGCGGCTCTTCATGTGCGGCCTCATTTACCGACAATACTACCGTAATACTTTTGGCGGTGCCTAATCCGGGCTATGGTTTTAAGAGCTGGACAGGCTGTTCCTCGTCCATTGTCGAGCAATGCACTGTGCTGGTGTCATCAGACAACCTGACCGCCACGGCTACTTTCGACACCACCGCCAATCTCACATACACCGCCGCCTCGGCCGCCATCAGCGGTGTCTATTCAAAAATGAGCTCATTTTTTGGAACTCCGCTGGGAAGCGTTACAACGGGCACTGACACCTATGGCACAAATTACGTCCAGTGGTACACAAGCGGCACTGCCCTGCTGGCATGGTCTGACGGGTACATATACTACTACTATTCCCAAACGTGGTATAACACAGGAATTAAGTGGAGGCCTGATACGCTTGACGATTTTCAGAAGGCCAGCACTATCATAAACGCCATCTACAGTCAAAACAGCTCGTTCTTCGGCGCTCAATCAGGCAACGTAACGGCCTATTCCAGTTCAAGCGGCACATATTACATCCAGTGGTACAGCAACGCAGGTATTTTAGCCGGTTGGAACAGCTATATCTATGTCTACTATAACGGCTCATGGGTCTACACCGGCGTCGTGTGGAAGTGAAGCTGAATAGATTTAAGGATTAACAACGAAGGGGGATAATCCCCCTTCCCCAGTATTTTCACGTACTTTCTACATTCTCAGTTGGCCGTTGCCGAATACGATGAATTTCTCTGTTGTCAGCTCTTGCAACCCCATAGGGCCTCTGGCGTGGATTTTGTCTGTGGAGATTCCGATTTCAGCGCCAAGCCCAAACTGCCCACCGTCGTTGAGACGGGTTGAGGCATTTACTAACACCGCCGAGGAGTCAACCTCGCGTAAAAATCTCATCGCCCTTTGATGATTGTTTGTGACAATTGCCTCCGTATGCGACGAGCCGTACTTTGCTATGTGGGCGCACGCCTCGTCAATTCCGATTACAACCCTGACGTTCAATTTGAGAGATAGGTACTCAAGATAATAGTCCTCTTCTTTGACAGGAGCGGCCTGCTCAGAACATATCTCCATTGTTAAAGGGCAGCCTAAGATGCTTACACCGGCCTCACTGAAACGCTTTATCATCGGTGGCAGAAACTCCTTCGCTATCACCACGTCCACAAGCAGCGTCTCCATGGCGTTACATGTGCCGGGGCGCTGCACCTTAGAATTAAAACATATCTCCATGGCCATGCCCTGGTCGCAGTCACTGTCAACAAACACGTGGCATACCCCCTTATAGTGTTTCAGCACAGGGATTCGGGAGTTTTCTGTAACTGCGCGAATGAGGCCCTCGCCCCCTCTTGGGATTACTAAATCTATGAGGCCCTCAAGCTTCAACATCTCCATGATGACTTCCCTTTGCGTGTTATCAATGAATGTTACCACACCTTCGGGCAGGCCCTCGGCGTGTAGCGCCTTGCGCAAAATGGACACGATTGCCTTGTTCGAGTTTATGGCCTCTGAGCCGCCTCTGAGGATTACCGCATTGCCAGCCTTAATACACAGGCCAGCGGCGTCAGCGGTAACGTTGGGGCGAGACTCATAAATCATGCTTATCACCCCTATGGGCACTCTCATCCTGCCGACGAGCATCTCGTTTGGCCTCTTGCGCATATTAGATATTTCGCCCACAGGGTCTGCCATCTGTGAGACCTCTATGAGACCGTCAGCCATCTCGTCTATTCTTTTTTCATTGAGCGTCAGCCTGTCTATCATCGCCTCGCTGAGGCCTTTCTCTCTGGCCGCGGCGATGTCCTTTTGGTTTTCGCTTATGAGATAGTCTTTGTCTGCACGCAGGCCGCCGGCCATGTTGGTCAATATACTGTTTTTGCGTTGTGTCTCGGCCACCGCAATCGCCCTCGCGCCCTCGCGCGCCTCATGCGCCTTGTTTTTTACGTATTCGATAATATCCATGATTACCTCCTTAGTTAGCGGATTTTAGTTTTCTGTCATAAGAGGCCTTATATGCCGCCGTGCAGGAGGCATAGATGTCCTCAGCGGTCTTTTCCCATGAAAATCTGTTTACGTACTGCAGACCCTTGTCAATCATCTCCTGTCTCAGGGGCTTATCTTTTATTGCCGAAAGGATAAGTCGGCTTAGTGAGATTGAGTCCGAGGGGTTAAACAGCACCTCGGGGTCGCAGACAAACTCAGGCAGCGCCCCCGTGTTTGAGACTATGGCCGGTGTGCCAGAGGCCATGGCCTCTAGTATGTTGCCAACAGTGGACGACTCTATGAGCAGATCCGCGCATGAAATCAAGGGTGGCATCTCCACAAAGTCAACGCTTTGGAGGTATTGAATATTATACGTCGGCTCTCTGTCCAGCCCAACTATCAGCAGTGAATGCCTGATGCGCGATGAAATATCGTTGAAGGCAGCTATAACCGTGTCGCATATCTCAGGGTTGTCCGGCCCTGCACAAAAAAGAATATAGGGCAGGGAAACCCCAAGATGCTCTGCAAACTCAGACAATAAATCATATCGCATATCTGACTTCGCCACCCTGAACGCCTGGGAATCGAAGCCGTGGCCGATTATATCAATATTTGACATATACGTGCCGGTATTATTTAAAAGCTGCTCCCGGAGGAAATTCGACACAACGAGCGCCCTGATGTCCCTCCTGTGGAGATGTCCAAGGGCGGTTTTAAAATACTCACCCCTGAGACCAAAGCGCTCAGGATAAAACAATGGGTCTAAGTCGTGAATCATAACCGACATCGGCAATACATCCACAAAAGGAAACTCCGTAACAGGGCAGAACAACACATCAGCTTTGTGCAAGGCCAGTTGATACGGCAAGATCGTATTGTTGAACATCAAATTGCTGAAATAACTAACAGCCGGAGCACCGGTTGCCTCAGACGTAAGCACGAGATTCGATTCATTGACGCCAGGGACAACAGTGGGGGAAAAAACAATCGTATTGTCATCAATACGGCAAAGCCACTGGATGACTTCCCTCGTAAATATCGCCAGTGCGTCGGTCTTTGCGCCCAGGTACGACGCGTTTACGGCCAATCTCATAGAATCGCTCCCACAGCGTATTATAATATATCAGGGGGGGTGTTGTGTTAAACTGGTGTGGCGCTTTTTTTTCGACAGAAAAAAATAAACTCCTTAGCCCTTGACATTTAGGTGTGCCGGTTAGTAATATAGATTCATTTTTCAGGAGGTACTAGTGGAATCGTCGCATGCGTTGGTGCACATACCGGGCGTGCCGGAGTTTGTAACATACTCGTGGCTCGCTATGGCGCTCCTTATAGGTGCGGCCCTGATTGTAAGGTCGTCTTTGAAGTTAATCCCCCGCGGTCTGCAAAACGTCGTCGAATCTGTTGTTGAGGGTATATATGATTTTTGCGGCGAAAACATAAACCACCACTGGGTGGATTCCATGTTCCCGCTTATCGGCACACTTGCCCTGTACATCCTCGTATGTAACCTGTTCGGGCTTATACCCGGGTTTGACGCGCCTACGTCAAATATAAATGTTACGGCTTCGTGCGCAGTGCCGGTGTTTTTTGCCACGCACTACTTTGGCCTGCGTGTACACAAGTTTGCCTATATTAAGCAGTTTATCGGCCCGATACGCTCAGTAATCGCGCTTCCATTGATGATTATGATGTTTTTTATAGAGTTAATAGGACATTTGGCGAGGCCGATTACCCTTTCGGTCAGGTTGTTCGGAAACATGCTGTCCAAGCACATAATCCTGACGGTGCTGCTGTCTTTGGCTCCGGCGATTTTACCGGTCATCTTCTTAGGACTGGGGGTGCTGGTAAGCGTAGTGCAGGCCTTTGTCTTTGTACTCTTAACAACGCTGTATCTGTCGGGTGCCGTTGAAGAGGCACACTAAAATATCTCAATATAAAGGAGGATAGACCGTTATGAAGAAATCAGTATTTATGTTGGCCTTGACGCTGCTCGTCGTATCTGCCCCTGCGGCCGTTGTGTACGCGGGTGAGGCAGCCACGGCACAGGACTCAGGCACGAAGGCGATGGTGGCGCTGGGTGCCCTTATAGGCATCGCCATAGCCGCCCTGGGGACTGGCATTGGCCAGGGTCTCGGACTAAGCAAGGCATGTGAGGGTGTTGCCAGAAATCCCGGTGCCTCAGGCAAGATTACCACTACGCTGATAGTCGGCCTTGCGATGATCGAATCACTGTGTATATATGCCTTTTTGCTGTCTTTGGGTGTGCTGATAAACCAGAAAATGTTCTTTTAGCAAACGCTGATACATTTAATGAAGACTAAGCTGGCAACTGGAGATGTGAAATGGGTATGGCAGTAGGACGAATTACGGTTGGGCAGCTTGAAGTCAACTGTTACATCGTCAGTGATGACGCAACAAAAGAGGCAATAGTAATAGATCCGGGAGACGAGCCGGACAGAATCCTTGGCTATATCGCCGAAAAGGGCCTTGTGCTGGTCAAAATAGTGTGTACTCACACGCATTTTGACCACATAGGCGCGCTTCCTGAGCTGAAAGAGGCGTCAAAGGCCTCGCTGCAAATGCACAAGGATGAGCTTGCCGTTTATAAAATGGCCAAAGACATGGCCGCCGTTTGGGGTTTTCAGATTGATACCATGCCGGCACCGGATGTATTTCTTACAGACGGGTCTGAGGTTGCCGTCGGTGGTGTCAGCTTTAAAGTCTTGCATACGCCGGGACACACGCCGGGAGGTATGTGTTTATTCGGCAATGGAATTGTGATTACCGGAGATACGCTGTTTGCGGGTTCTGTTGGCAGGACTGACCTGCCCGGCGGGAGTATGTCGGCCCTGAAGGCCTCGTTTAAGAGGCTGATGACCCTGCCCCCCGATACGAAGGTCTTGCCCGGACACGGACCGGCCTCTACAATTGCCAATGA
This sequence comes from Candidatus Magnetominusculus dajiuhuensis, assembly GCF_046044395.1. NCBI lineage: Bacteria > Pseudomonadati > Nitrospirota > Nitrospiria > Nitrospirales > Nitrospiraceae > Candidatus Magnetominusculus > Candidatus Magnetominusculus dajiuhuensis. Next base: position 8,928 of record NZ_JBJUSG010000010.1, read on the forward strand.
GCTGCGTGACAATTTTTTTAACGATTAAACGCGGCGGCGCACATAAGGGTTGAAGTGGGGTTGTTGTGGGATTGAAGCGGGATTGAGGGCATATCGTGAGTAATTTAATGTCAGGAAAGATGCTGGCCGCCGATATAAAGGCAGGTGTCAAACAGCGCGTCGAAAGTCTCGGCCTGATGGGTATAGAGGTCGGGCTGGCCCTGATGCAAGTTGGGGGCACCGCCTCAGACGAGCAGTATTTAAGGACAACCATCTCCGTGAGCAAGACCGTAGGGATACAGACATATGAGTACAGGTTCCCCGAAACGGCCTCATTAAATGAGATAATAAATACTATCAACAATATAAACGCGGACGAACGAATCAACGGGTTGCTTGTCCTGTTCCCCATAGCGCGCCGAATCAATCCAAGAAGGGTAGTGAATGCCATTTTGCCGGAAAAGGATGTTGATGGACTTGGCTCTATCTCCGTGGGGATGTTTGCGGCTGAGGAATCTATGTTTCAGATATTCGGCAAAGATGGCGTTACGTCTGCTGACGGAGTGAGTCTTGCCTCTGCCTGCGCCCCTCATGGGTTTCTGCCGTGTACGCCGTTTGGGGTGATACGCCTGTTAGAGTACTATGGGGTTAAGATAAAGGGAAGCAACGCCGTCGTAATCGGGAAGAGCCTTGCCGTTGGCAAGCCGCTAGCCCTGATGCTCCTTGCCAAGGAGTCAACTGTGACTATCTGCCACAAGTCGTCTGACGACCTGGCGGCGCACGTAAGAAATGCCGACATAGTCTGCTCGGCAACTGGTGTTTCCGGCCTGATTAAAGGCGATATGATAAAGGATGGCGCTGTGGTAGTAGATATAGGCATCAACATAATGCCTGATGGCTCATTCGCCGGGGATGTGGATTTCGGGAGTGTTGCCCCCAAGGCCTCGTTCATTACCCCCGTGCCAGGCGGGGTAGGCCCGGTAACGATAGCCACGCTGTTAGAAAACACGCTGCGTTCGGCGCAAAACAGCGTACTTCTGAAAACCCCGTTAATCTTGCCCTGAAACAAACCCTCAACTTCAAACTCCGGCTGATTGCCCCAAATTTTCACTCTCCAGACAGCCCAAACGCCCCCTATAAAAATAGAATCATTTTGACAGCGACGCAACCTGTAGCCGGAGTACCCAAGCCGCCAACGGGCGGCAGCCCAAATTCAGGGGATAATCCCCCTTGTCGATAAATAAAACATGTACGAGAATACGAGGGGGCGTTAAGGGCTAATATCGGGCCTGACACAGTTTAGTTAACAGACCCCTGCAAGCCGGAATGACAGACTAAGAAAAGGACAGTCCAGAAATCATTGCAACTTCCAATGAAAATTGTTTTATCCGTCAGAACAAATTTACCGTGGCTTTGATACCGGCAACATAGGTAAATTCCCTATACGTATTCTACATCTTCCTATATAGATAATAGCCTTATACCGATTGATTCAATTTTTCATTCATGTAATAATTAACCAAGCTGTTTTATAACCTGGTTTATGGAAGACTCTCAGAGTACCGCGATATTTTATCGCACAATTTACCGGTGGAGGTGGCAAATGTCAGAACTTATGAACTTAAGAGCATCGGAGTTGGAGAAGGATTCTCAGATATTTAACCCTTCCCTGTCAGGAATGTCTTCTCATACAACTAAACCTTCCTATGATTGTAATTGTTTAATGATTACCCTTTTGGGGTTCGATTTTATATTGTGTTTCCCCGAGGAAGTTAACGATGATTATATGGAATGTGGCGACTGCCACACTATTGTCTGCAAGTTAAGCATTTATCCCTCTTATGGGGGTATAAATATATGAAATGTCCTTTTTATAAAAGACGTATGTGCAGTAAAGTTGTTACGTATGAATACTATCCAAGTTTCTTTCAATTAAAAGAATACTGCATGTCAGAGATGGATAGTTTCAAAAAATGTCCCTTCTATAAATTCGGCCCAATATCAATCGGACTGCAGAAACCAGTCGAGGTGAATATGAGCGGGGAATAAACTGTGATAAACAGGGAGCCGCTTAACAATACTTTTCGCTAATCTATATAAAGGAGGCCATGCAATGAGGAAAGAGGATACAAATAACGGAGCGTCAGACGAGGTAGTAAACGAAGCCGCAAGTCAAACCCGCATTCAGGGTGCCAAAATCGTGTATAAACCGCGGGAAATGACGGAATATGTTCAGTTCCGAATAAATGCTATCAATGAAAAGGCCAGAAACTTATACGATGTCATGGTAACTGAAAAAAGCATCAGTGATTTTAAGGCAGAGGCGTCGGCCATAACCACGGGGTTCATGGCAAAAGTCAGGGGCATCTTCGATGTATCAGATGCGAAGCAGCTTGTTGACGATCTAAAAACCAGACCCAAAGAACTGAAAAAGGAAACCTTATCTTTTTATAAAGAGATGACGGATTCCCTGAAAAAGACATATTACTCATTGGTCTGGTTATACGTAAACTACCCGAACTCGGAGTTAAAGTTGAATCCCAACGATGGATTCGGTGCCGCCAATGTTAATAGCGATGAAGGGGCGTGCTTAAGAGAAGCGGAGCAAGTCCGTGAAACTTCGAAGATGTCAACTGTAAACCAGTAAGAAGCACTTAAATCGGCAGGGGATGCCCTGCATGGAGGATGTTATGGGAATGAACAGCGATGGCAGGATTATTTCCAATGTGATAAGAGACTTATGTACAGACTTTCTGGCTAAAACCGAATCTTTTACCAGAGAAAAGACGGCGGTCAAATGTTGGAAGTTCATAGATTGTCCACAAGAGATTATGAACGTGTGTCCGGCTGTGCTTCAGAACTCAGAAAGGTGGTGCTGGTTAGCGGCGGGAGCCCTTAGAGGAAAAAATCTCTCTACCATCCTCATGAAACCAGTACTGTCCTGTACTCAGTGTGACTTCTATAAAGCCGCCCAACACATTCGTGGCGGGGAACTCGACAAGATTGCGGTATAGGCGCTTTGCTATATGAACAAAACAGTCAGCATGAACTATGGAGGAGGATATGGACTATACTATAGTAATTGGCGGTGAGGCCGGCCAGGGACTGCAGACAATCGGGGGGGTTTTGGCGCGGTTATTTTCCCGTATGGGCTATCACGTATTTTCGCACCAGGACTACATGTCGCGCGTAAGGGGCGGGCATAATTATTACAAGGTGCGGTTTGGCGATGAGGAGCTGTCCTCATCAAGGGAAAAGGCGCATATTATAGTAGCCCTTGACCTTGCCACGATAAAGCTGCACAAAGGCGGCCTTGAAGAGACCGGCATAATAGTCTATGACGCCCAGTTCATCAGGAAGACGTTTACCGGTCCGGAATACCTGAACGTGCCTTTTGAGAAAATAGCAATCGAAACCGGCGGGGATAAAATAATGTCAAACACCGCGGCTGTAGGAGCGGTACTGGGGATGCTGAGGCTGGAGATGACATTGCTTGAGGAAATCATCCACGCCAATCTGAAGAAAAAAGGCAGCGATATGATAGATAAAAACATACTGGTGGCGAAGGCCGGATATAATTACGCGGTGAACGCCTGCGGCCAATGCGGCTTTTCCCCGCATATGCAGGACAAAAACGGGCATATGCTTATTGATACATCACAGGCGATAGGGCTTGGGGCGGTCATGAGCGGCTGCAAGTTTTACTGCGGATATCCCATGACGCCCGCAACGGCCGTAATGAATTACGTCGCGTCAAAGGCCCATGAGCATTCCATCGTAGTGGAGCAGACGGAGGATGAGATAAGCTCCATCAATATGGCCCTTGGGGCGTCTTTCGCGGGTGTGAGGGCGATGACCGGAAGTTCAGGCGGAGGGTTTGCCCTGATGGCCGAGGGGGTGTCTTTGGCAGGCATGGCGGAGCTGCCGGTTGTTATAACGGTGTCTCAACGCCCGGGACCTGCCACAGGACTTCCGACACGCACAGAACAGGGAGACCTGTTATTTGTGCTTCACGCCGGACACGGCGAGTTTCCGCGGGTGGTATTTGCCCCCGGCAATCCCACGCAGGGTATTCATCTGACAAACAAGGCATTTGACCTTGCCGAAAAGTATCAAATTCCTGCCTTCATTGTAACTGACCAGTACATAGCCGACTCGCAGTGGACTTATGAATCTATAGATACAGAAGACCTGGTCTATACGGATTACAGATTAAGAGAGGAGAAAGGGAACGAAATGGAGGATGCGTATAAAAGATATGACTTCTCAGAAGGCCCTGTGTCGCCGCTGGCCGTGCCAGGCATCTCAAGACGTCTGGTCGTAGTGGACAGCGACGAACACGACGAGGATGGGCATATGATAGAGGACTCTGATACGCGCGTTAAAATGGTACAAAAGAGGGTTATTCAAAAGTTTTCTTTAATTCAACAAGAAATAGACCCGCCCCTATTCTATGGAAGTGAAAAACCCGACATTGTTGTAACCGGATGGGGCTCAACATATGGGGTTATAAGAGACGCCGTCATGTCGCTTGGCAAGACGCATAATATAGCCATGCTTCATTTCTCGCAGATTTATCCGTTTCCCTTAACCGAAAAGTTCGATTACCTGAGGGTACTATCAGAAGCAAGGACGACAATCTGTGTGGAAAACAACGCAACCGGCCAGTTTGCTTATCTTATGCGTGGTGAGACAGGGTACAAGTTTACCCACAATATTAACCATTTTGACGGAAGGCCGTTTTTGCTCGAAGGTCTTATGGGAGAGATAAATGAACGCATTAGATGATTATAAAGGCCAGGAACCCGCATGGTGCCCGGGCTGCGGCAATTATGCGATATTGCAGGCATTGAAAGGCGCCCTTGCCGGGCTGGGGATAAAACCGCATGGCGTTACAATAGTCTCCGGCATCGGGCAGGCGGCCAAGCTGCCGCATTATATGAAATGTAATACGTTTAACGGCCTGCACGGGCGCGCCCTGCCGCCTGCCACAGGGATAAGGCTTGCCAACCATAAAATGCCCGTAATCGTGGTATCCGGCGACGGCGATTGTTACGGTGAGGGAGGAAACCACCTTATTCACGCGATAAGAAGAAACATAGACGTTACACTGTTAGTGCATGACAATCAAATATATGGGCTTACAAAAGGCCAGGCCTCCCCAACCACCACGCAGGGAGTAATAACGAAGACACAGCCATTTGGCGCTAACGCCTCAGCGCTCAATCCGATTGCCTTTGCTATTGGATTGGATTGCAGCTTCGTGGCGCGCGGTTACGCCGCCGATGCCGTTTTTCTCAAAGCGATAATGGAAGAGGCTATCAACCACAAAGGATTTGCGTTTGTGGATATACTTCAGCCATGCGTTACATTTAACAAGTTAAACACCTATAAATGGTACACGGAGAGGGTCTATCGGCTGGACGACTCCTATAATCCCTATGACCGCGTTGGGGCATTTAAACTGGCTGTAGAACTGGCAGACAAAATACCAACGGGGATTATCTACGTAAATGACAAGCCGACCTTTGAACAGCGCATATCAATACTGAAAGAAGTCCCGCTTGTCAGGCAGGGCTTTTCCATGAAAAGCACATTAAAAGAATTGGATAGGTTCTATTAAAAACGTACACAGAAATACAGGAGGTATAAACGAGGAGGCAACCTAAGCGTAAGTTTTATGGATTCCTGCTTTCGCAGGAATGACAAAACTAATTAAATTAGATTATTCTAAAGGAGGAAGACGTGAAAGGTGACGAAAAAACTATTGAGCTGTTAAATGCCTTGCTTGCTGATGAGCTGACCGTGATAAACCAGTATATAGTTCACGCGGAGATGTGCAGTAACTGGGATTACGAACGCCTGCACAAGAGTGTGGAAAAACGCGCCATTGACGAGATGAAACATGCCGAGAAACTGATTGCCAGGGTCCTTTTTCTTGAAGGTATCCCAATAGTCAGCAACTTAAACAAAATTCAGATAGGTGCCGATGTGGAAAAACAGCTTAATAATGACAGAGACGCCGAACAAAGGGCTATTATGGCGTACCGCGCGGCAATAAAGGCCTGCTTCGACCTCGGCGACCACGGCACAAGGGAAATTCTGGAACATATACTTGAGGACGAGGAAGACCACATAGACCATATTGAGGCTCAGATAGATCAGGTAGCCCATATGGGCATAGGCACATACCTGTCTGAGCAAATCGAAAAGGAATAGGCTGCCGGGTGCTTGTTTCTTGCAACCGGCTTTGTTAAACGGTGAATATGATGAAGGTAATAAATAAGATTCACGGAGGAGGAAGATATGAGAGGTGACAAGAAAACTACGGTAGTGTTGTTAAATTGTATACTTGCCGATGAGCTGACCGCGATAAACAGGTATATAGTTCACGCGGAGATGTGGGCAAGCTGGGATTACGAACGCCTGTACATGAATGTGGAAAAACGCTTAATTGATGAAATGAAACACGCAGGGAAACTGATTGCCAGAATTATTCTTCTTGAAGGTATGCCCATAGTTGGCACTTCAAACGAGATCCATGGGTCTGCCAGTGTGGAAAGGCAGCTTAATGACGAACGCAATGCCAAAGAAAGGGCAATCAGGACATACCGCCCGGCAATTAAGGTCTGCTCTGAACTCGGTGACTTTGGCACAAGGAAAATGCTGGAAGATATACTAAAGGATGAGGAGAACCACCTGTCCCAAATTGAGTCTCAGATACATCAAATAACCCATATGGGCATAGGTTCATATCTGTCGGTACAAGAAGAGTGCCACATAGACCATATTGAGTCGCAGATATATCAACCGAGCCATATGGGCATAGGCGTATAATAGGTGCATATCTGTCAACCCGAAAGGGAACAGGCTGCTGCTTAAATGTTAACAATTAAAAAAGGAGGACATATGAAACATAGCAGACTACTATTAGTACTGGTTATGGCCGCAATAATTTACACGGCGGCTAGCCAGGCAACCGCAAGCGCGGACAGCGCGGGCGGCACGCTCTTTTCGACGTATTGCATATCATGCCACAACACGGTGCCCACAACCGACCCACGGCTTGTAGGCGCCTCCGCCTCAAAGATAACCAACGCCATAGTGACAATTCCACAAATGATAGGCAACTCCGCAATTCATTCCCTGACCTCCGCACAGATTCAGTCTATCTCTGGCTACATCACCGGCGCAGGGCTATCTACAAACTGGACGATGGTTGGGGTTGGCGATTTCAACAAGGACGGCAACATTGAGATATTGTGGCGGGATATGATAAACGGTTATAACTACTTGTGGTTGATGAATGGTACCAGCGTAACGGGTGGAGTATTTCTTCCAACCCTCGCCGACACAAATACGTGGCTTGTTGAGGGAGTGGGCGATTTCAACAATGACGGCTACGCGGATATCTTATGGAGAAACGTCTCAACCGGCGAAAACATGATATGGCTCATGAACGGCGCGACCGTACAAAGTTATGTATCCCTTCCGACGTTAAGCGACAGGAACTGGATAGTGGGCGCCATAGGGGATTTTAACGGCGACGGGTACCAGGACATCCTCTGGAGGCACCTGGTTAATGGTTATAATGCAATATGGTACTTAAACGGTACCACATTCTCCAGTGCTGACTCTCTGCCCGCGTTATCTGATGAGAGCTGGGTAATTGGTGGTGCCGCCGACATGGACCACGATGGACATACGGACGTACTGTGGAGAAATAAGACCGCCGGTTATAACCTTTTTTGGGATCTCATCGGCACTAACGTTGGCAACTATTATCTGATGACCCAGGTGACAGACCCAGGCTGGACGATGATCGCGGCAACAAAACCTGATTCAAACGGTTACGTCAGGATTTATTGGAGAAATCAAAATGCGGGCAGCACCGTAATCTGGACGATGAACGGGGCAACGCTCGTGAGTTCTGCGGCGCTTCCGGCATTCGGGCCGTAAGATTGATTCATAATACATTAGTTAAGAGCGGGAAAATACCCAATCTCTCCGCCAGAAAGCAGATGTATTATAAACAATCGAACCATATAGAGGTGGCAGCAGTGCATGTTTTAAAAGTAATAGCAGCGCTATGTGTGATAGTTTGATAGCTAAACGAAATCAGCTATGGACTATCGTCATAGTATTGCTCAGCGCTGCTGCTGCCATTGTGGTTTATTACACAGCCGTTCAGCGAATAGATGCCGATAACTTTGCATTGTTCAGGCAAGCGGTTGATGAACAGGCAGGGGATATCAAAAGAGACCTCAGTGATAGCTTTCACATGATATATGATATAGCAAGGCTTTTTGATTCAGTGGAAAATATAACCGCCAAAAATTTCTATGGCTTTATTAAAAAGGAGGATTTTAAAGACCATCCTTCATTTTACAACATTGGGTGGGCACCTCGCGTTATATATTCTAAGAAAGCAGAATTTGAACTGACTGCCCGCCGCGAGGGAATACTGCCGGATTACTTTATATTTGAGCAGTCGGGAGGTAAAGATGTTCCGGTTCAGGCAAGAGACGAGTACTTTCCCTTTCATTACAGAAGGCAGGATAACGAGGGGGATATCAGGATCAAAGGTTTCGATATTGCGTCTTCTCCAATAAGACGAAAGGCTCTCGAAAAGGCCCGTGATACCGGAGATATGGCTGCCACAGAGCCGATCAGGCTTATAACCGAACCTTCGGGAGATGCGAAGTCATTGCAGATATATATGCCGGTTTACTATGGCAACCCTAAGACTGTACAGGACAGACGCACAAATCTCAGGGGATTTACTTTTGGTACATTTCGGGTCAAAAATATTTTTGAAAAGAGTTTTAACGCACATGACGATCTGAACAAACGCACGGTATATGATATCAGGCTTCAGGGACTGCCCGATGATGAGGGTCTGCTTTACCGGCACACCCCACCTGGCGTTGATAATTTGTCGAAACTGAATTATATCAGGACCATTGAAGCGGTTGGACAGACCATTGAAATCAAGGCCGTGCCTGACGTGAAATATATTGCTGAAAGGCGTGGTCGGCAGCCGTATTACTATGGGGCTGCGGTTTTTATAATAATTTGTTTGTTCGGTGTATTTGTTGTATCTGCCGGGACATACACTGCTCAAATGAAGACCGAGGTTGCGTCAAAAACCGTGAAGTTGCGGGAAAGTGAAAAAAAGTATCGCCAGCTCATCGAGCTGTCTCAGGAGGGTATATGGCTCATTGACCAAAATGCCTTAACCACATATGTTAACCACGCAATGGCCGACATGCTTGGCTACACGGTTGAAGAGATAATGGGGAGGAATTTTTTAGACTTTATGGATGAAAACATGAAGCCTATTGCGATATCCGCCATACAAAACCAGATTAAGAAAGAGGGAAGTGCGCGTTTGGAATTTTCCTTACTGCACAAGGATGGCTCAACGATACATGTGTTTGTGTCCGCGTCGGCTCTTATTGATGAGCAAGGACATTACATTGGGTGTTTTGCCGCTGTACTAAATATTACCGAGCGTAAAAAATTGGAACAAATACTGCTTGAAAGTGAAAAAGAATACCGCCAGCTCGTTGAGCTGTCTCAGGAGGGCATATGGGCTGTGGATAAAGACAACCTTACCACATTTGTTAATCAGGCGATGGCCGACATGCTCGGTTACATGGACGATGAGATGAAAGGAGTGCTTTTTTTAGAGTTTTTGGACGATACGTCGAGGCTCAAAGCGATAAACAGCTTAAAACATCAGGTTCAATCAGGAGAAAAAGACCGTATCGAGCTTGTATTTCTTCATAAGAGTGGCAAAGCTGTCAATGCATCCGCCTCAGTGGCGTCCATTATTGATGGCAAAGGTGGCTATGCCGGATCAGTCGCAGTCATATCGGATATTACGAAACGTATGGAGTTAGATGCTCAATTAAGGAAATCCCTTGCGGAGAAAGAATTGCTTCTAAAGGAAGTCCACCATCGGGTTAAGAACAATCTTCAGATAATTTCAGGGATGCTTGGTATGCAGATGGAATATGTATTAGACCAGAATTACCACAATATGTTTGAAGATTGTCAGCTTAGAATACAATCTATTGCCCTCATCCACGAGAGGCTGTACCGCTCAGAAGGTCTCACGAATATTGATATGAGAGATTATGTCGTTCAGCTTGTTGAAGGATACTCAAAGAATCTCATCCTTGATGATACGATTGCGATTAAAACCGATATAGACCATATCTCAGTAGGAATAGATATCGCGATTCCATGCGGATTGATAATGAATGAACTTTTAACAAACGCGTTGAAACACGCCTTCCCCATAGGCAATCCCTGTATTACAAACAAGACATGTGAAGTAACTGTTGCTATCCACTCGTTAGATGACAACATCGGTATGGTAGTCCAGACTGAAAACTGGTCAATGACGGAGCTGCCTGGATGGATGCCGCCTTACTCTGCAGCGTTAGAAATAGTCGTATCTGATAACGGTGCCGGGTTTCCGGAAGGCAAAGATTTCAGAAAAAGTAAAGGGTTGGGTATGCAGATAGTGCTGATACTTGTAAGACAACTTGGAGCGACTATCGAGTTAGACGGCACACACGGAACGAAGTTTAGCATTAAGTTTCAAAATAGCATAAAAGAGCAGTAGAGCCGGAGGATTTGAGATGTATAGTGAGGTCTTTTATGCAGCGCATAAGTAAACTATGGATTACTGTCATAGTATTGGTCAGCGCCGCTGTGTCCTGCGTGGTTTACTATGCTATTGCCGCCAATATAGACGCGGGTAACTTTGAACTTTTCAAACGCGCTGTTGATGACCATGCGGCAGTCATTGAAGGCGAACTGGATAATAACTTTGATCAGGTATACGATTTGGCGAGGCTTTTCGATTCAGTAGAGGATGTGACAGCAGATAATTTCTCCAGCTTCATGAAGGACATTTTTGAAAAACATCCCTCCTTTTACGCCTTTGAGTGGTTACCTCGCGTGGAGTATTCTAAGAAGACAGAATTTGAACTGACTGCGCGCAAGAAGGCAATCCTGCCGGATTACTATATATTTGAAAAGTCGGGAGATAAGAATATTCCAGTTCTGGCAAGAGACGAATACTTTCCAGTTTACTACAGACAGTCCAGAGCCAGGAGGGATTTTAGGGTTGAAGGTTTTGACCTCGCCTCTGAGGCAGTGAGACGAAAGATTATCGAAAAGGCATGCGACACAGGGGCAATTACCGTCTCAGAGCCGATTGTACTCATAAGCGAGGTTGAAAAAGGCGTTAAGGCAATCATGGCATTGATGCCGGTTTACCACGGCAACCCAAAGACATTGCAGGCCAGACGCGCCAATCTAAGGGGTTTTACCGTCGGCTTGTTTCGTGTCAAAAATATTTTTGAAGAGAGTTTTCGCCGAAAGGACTCGTTATATAAATCTACGGTATTTGACATTCAGATTCAGGGGCTGCCTCAGGATAAGCGGATGCTCTACCGGCATGTCCCTTCCGGCATAGTTGAACATTCGAAACTGAATTACGTAAAGACAATTGAAGTGGCAGGGCTGACCCTTAATATCAAGGCCGTGCCGGCTATGAGTTATTTCAGCGAAAGGCGTGGCTTGGCAGCACTTTTCGGAGCAGCAGGGGTTTTTACAATCGTTTCTTTGCTTGGCGGATTTATTGTGTCCATCAAGACATACAACGCGCAAATGGAGATTGAGGTGGCAGAGAAAACCATGTATTTACTGGAAAGTGAAAAAAAATACCGCCAGCTCGTAGACCTGTCAAGAGAGGGCATATGGGCTGTGGACAAGGATAACCGAACCACGTTTGTCAATCAGGCAATGGCCGATATGCTTGGCTACACGGCTGATGATATGGCAGGAGTGAGTTTTTTTGATTTCATCGGCCAGGAGTCAGACATCAATGGCCAGCACAGCTTAAAATATCAAACTCAGCCATGGGAAAAAGACCGCATGGAAGTTATACTCATGCGTAAGGATGGCAAAGAAATCACCGCGGCTGTCTCCATGGTATGTATCACCGATGAGTCGGGCAGGTATGCCGGGTCTGTCTCCGCTATATCTGATATTACAAGGCGAAAGGAAATGGATGATAAATTGAAAAAATCCCTTGCGGAAAAAGATATACTCCTGAAGGAAGTCCACCACCGCGTCAAGAACAATCTCCAGATAGTTTCAGGGATGCTTGGTATGCAGATGGACTATGTGTCAGATAGCCGTTATTACGGGATGTTTGAGGATTGCCAGCGCAGAATACAGGCAATTGCCCATGTCCATGAGCAGATATACCTGTCGGAGGGGTTTACTAATATCAACATGAGAGAATATGTTACACAGTTGACCGACGGGTATTTCAGGAATTTCACCATACATAATAAAAGTGTTGCTGTTAAAATCGCCATAGATAATATTGACCTTGGGATAGACATAGCGATTCCATGTGGACTGATAATTAATGAGCTTGTAACTAATATTTTAAAACACGCCTTCCCCGCTGAATCTGTCTGCATGGAGAACGAGCAATGCCATGTTGATATCGCTATCCACTCTCTTGATGAGAAAATTGACAAGGCAGCCCCGGAAGAGAAACTGTCGCAATCAGAAATGATTCCGCCGTATGCACAAATGTTGGAGCTGATAATATCCGATAACGGCGCCGGTTTTCCAGAGGCTGTAGATTTCAAAAACTCAAAAGGTTTAGGTATGCAGATAGTAAATATACTCGTAGAGCAACTCGAAGGGACTATATGGCTGGACAGTTCTGCGCAAGGGAGTAAATTCAGTATTAATTTTGAAAATAAACGAACGGTATAAGGAGGTATTAAAGATGGACAACGCGCGAATCATGATAGTAGAGGATGAAGGGATAACCAGTGCATATATAAAAAAGAGGCTGGAGAAATTTGGATATATAGTCACGTCAATATCGTCGTCATCAGCGCAGGCAATAGAAAACGCGGAGAGAGATAGGCCAGACCTGATACTCATGGATATAAAAATTAAGGGGGAGCGCGACGGCGTTGAAACCGCTTATGAAATCCAAAACAGGTTTAACATACCAGTCATTTATCTCACCGCCCATTCAGACCCCAAAACATTGGAACATGCCAGGATGACCGAACCCTATGCTTATATTACTAAACCATTTGAACCTGAATTGACTAATTTCACTATTCAAATGGCATTGTATAAGCATAAAACAGAAACTAAACTAAAAGAGCTGGTACATTATGATTTCCTGACAGGACTTCCAAACAGGGCGCTGTTTATTGACAGGTTTGAGCAGGCCTTAAGGCAGTCTAAACGTAATGGAACGATTATTGCGCTGCTACTGATTGATATAGACGAGTTCAAGTGTATAAATGACAGAATGGGGCACGACGCGGGGGATGTTGTACTGAAGGATATAGCGGCGAGAATACAAAACCACATACGTGATACTGACACGGCAGCCCGTTTAGGCGGCGACGAATTCGTCGTCATACTTACCAACCTCACCAACCCCAGGGATGCGGAGACGGTTGCGCTAAATATAATTGTGTCAATTGGAAAACCCTTCCGTTTTGACGTCCCCTACTGTGCAATTGGCGCCAGTATCGGGATAAGTTTTTATCCAGAGGACGGTTTCGATACCCAGACACTGATGAAAAAGGCGGACGCCGCAATGTATCACGCAAAGGAAAATGGAAAGAACACTTACCATCTATACACCGGGTCAAACAAAACAGATAGTGGAGATCTAAGGGTGTTGCTTGCCTTGTCGTTAAAATTCGTTGCAAAGCACAAAGGGAAATGGGCGCCTGATGATTGGATTGATTTCATATTAGAGCTTAAGAAAAATGGGATTGTAATTCAAAGGCATTTCGAGGCCATACTCGGTACAATGCTTGATACCCTGAAGAGATTCTACTTAGTGCAGCATCCAATTGGCGACATAGAGGAAGTCCTGCCGCTTGTTTGCGGGAAAGTTGTGGATTTCATCTCAGAAACTAAGGGCGCATGGACAGTACAAGACTGGGAGCAATTTATGGGCAGTATCAAGTCAATGGGTCTTGAGATGCCAGAACAAATGTCAGCGTTGCTGTATGATGTTGTCGAATCGGTAAAGGCTCTCTGTAGTTTATGTCGTTGAGAGGCATATAGAAATCGAACAAGGAGGAGGTCACAATGCGTGATGGGATATCTTTTTGCGTATCAATAAACGACGAGGACATATATGAGGCAATGAAGGCCATAGACTGTTATCATAATCACGCGCGGCGATATTCTGAGGTCGCCGCTGTTTCAAATAAATGTTCAGTGATGGATAGTTGGGTATATAGATATGCTTTAGCCTGTTTGATATTGCTGATGCTATTGGCATTATCGCCGCCATTGGTATTGGCAACCCCTGAATATGCTGAAAAAACTGGCCTTCAATGTGCCTCATGTCATGTCAACCCCGCCGGAGGCGGTGTCCTCACAAAGGAGGGCGAAAAGTTCCGGCAAGCCAGTGGCAGCCCGTTCAGGCAGCCAACAAACCCTCAGCGCGTAATCAGGCTGATTGCCGGATACCTGCACCTGATAACCGCCATAGCCTGGTTTGGGACTATTATATACGTCCACCTGTTACTGAAACCAGCATATGCTTCAAAGGGGCTTCCCCGCGGGGAATTAGCCCTCGGCTGGATTTCTATTGTCATAATTGCCATCACCGGCATAGTGCTTACTGTATTGAGAATTTCGTCTTTCAAGGCGTTTTACCAGAGCAGGTTTGGAGTTTTACTGGCGATAAAAATATTTCTTTTTATTGTGATGGCGGCAACGGCAGCCATTGTTACATTTGTAATCGGCCCCATGTTAAAAAAGAAAAAATCATCTGAGGCCCTGAACCTAAAGCCGGAGATGACCATTGATGAGGTTTCTCTCATGGATGGTTCAGAAAATAGCCCTGCCGCATGTATTGTTTATAAGGACAATATTTATGACGTTACGGGCAGTAAACTCTGGAAGGGCGGCAGACACATGACAAAGCATCTTGCCGGCGTTGACCTCACAGACGCCCTGAAATTAGCCCCGCATGGGGAAGACAAGGTCATTGCCATGCCGTTTGTTGGAAAGTTGGTTCATAAGACTGATACCCCCGCTGCCGCAAGGCCGACACATGAGAGGGTTTTCTATGTATTTGCATACTTGAATCTCGCGCTGGTGTTTTTAATAACAGCCCTGATTGCCCTTTGGCGCTGGTGGTGATACAGGGCAAACGCATTTGAAAAATAAAGCGGGAGATACCTATGCAATCATTCCGGCTTTGTCCCTTTCCGTCATTCCGGCTTGTCTGGAATCTTCCCTTTAGTGGGAGTTTCATGATGATTGTGCATATTCTGAGACATAAGGACAGATTCCGGACAAGCCGGAATGACAAAAATAAGGGAGGTGACAGAAATAAGGGAGACAATTTCTAATGCGTTTGCCCTGGGTGGTGATATGTAACTTGTATTTTTATACATAAGGGACAGAGTAAAATATTTGGAACTTCGTAAAGCAAAAAAGGAGGATTAAAATGGAAGACAAAGACAAGAAATTGACAACCAACTCAGGGGCACCTGTTGCCGACAATCAGAACGTTATGACCGCAGGGCCACGCGGCCCAATGCTGTTACAGGACGTGTGGTTCTTAGAAAAACTTGCCCACTTCGATAGGGAGGTTATCCCGGAGAGGAGAATGCACGCAAAGGGTTCAGGTGCATACGGGACTTTCACCGTAACCCATGACATAACGAAATACACCAGGGCGAAGATTTTTTCTGAAATCGGTAAGAAGACAGAACTCTTCGTCAGGTTTTCCACAGTGGCAGGGGAACGTGGCGCTGCTGATGCGGAGCGAGATATTCGTGGCTTTGCCGTGAAGTTCTATACAGAGGAAGGCAACTGGGACATCGTGGGTAATAACACGCCGGTATTTTTCTTGCGTGATCCTCTTAAATTCCCTGATCTGAACCATGCGGTAAAACGTGACCCTCGTACTAATATGCGCAGCGCTAAGAACAATTGGGATTTTTGGACGTCACTGCCAGAAGCACTACACCAGATCACAATAGTTATGAGTGACAGGGGTATTCCTGCAACCTATCGCCATATGCACGGCTTTGGCAGCCATACCTTCAGCATGTATAATGCTAAAAATGAGAGACACTGGGTAAAGTTTCACTTTACCTCACAGCAGGGCATTAAGAACCTGACAGACTCGGAGGCAGAGGCCATCATTGCCAAAGACCGTGAGAGCCATCAGAAAGACCTGTACGAAAGTATTGAAAATAAGGACTTTCCCAAATGGACACTGCACATCCAGGTGATGCCGGAAAAAGAAGCTGCCACGTGTCCATATAATCCCTTTGATCTTACCAGGGTGTGGCTTCATAAAGACTATCCACTTATCGAAGCAGGCGTAATGGAACTGAATAAAAACCCTGAGAACTATTTTGCCGAGGTTGAACAGTCAGCCTTCAACCCGGCTAACATAGTACCCGGCATAGGTTTTTCACCGGATAAGATGCTGCAAGGCCGCTTATTCGCATATAGCGACGCTCAGCGCTACCGGCTTGGAGTAAATCACCACCTCATCCCAGTCAATGCGCCACGTTGTCCTGTCCACAATTATCATAGAGATGGAGCCATGCGTGTAGATGGCAATCACGGCAGTACCATCGGCTATGAACCCAATAGTTATGGGCAGTGGCAGCAACAGGAGGAGTTTGCGGAACCTGCGCTTGGGTTAGATGGTGCCGCCAACCACTGGGACCATCGCACAGACGATGATTACTACTACCAGCCTGGTAAGTTGTTTAATATAATGAACGCTGAGCAGAAGAAGGCTTTGTTTGAAAATACAGCGCGTGCAATGGGAGATGCCCCCAGAGAAATAAAAATCCGCCATATTGTCAACTGTCTGAGGGCAGATAAGGCGTATGGTGAAGGAGTGGCAAAGGCGGCAGGTATCCCTATGAGCGAAGTGCCGAAATAGATGAGATGCCATGGGACGGGTGAACACCGTCCCTTTTCGCTTCACTTGACCTGTTGTCAGAGGCTTGATTAAAATTACGATACATAAGGAGAAAGAAATGATGATAAAAACAGGGGATATGGCAACGGACGCAAGGGTACATCTTTCAGATGGAAGTGAAGCCAGCCTTAGCGGCCTGTTGCGGCAGGGTAATACGCTTCTTGTTTTTTTGCGCCACTTCGGCTGACCGTTTTGCAAAGAGCTTGCTGTGCAGTTGCACAGAGAAAAAGACCGGCTTGAAGGGCTTGGGATAAAGATAATCCTCGTGGGGATGGGCACTCCAAAACAGGCGGAGGCATTTCGTAAGAATTACTCGCCCTCTTTTGTTATTATTTGCGACCCGCGAAAAGTCCTCTATAAGGCATATGGACTTATTGAGGCAGGCATAACAGGTATAGTGTCGCCAAAGACTATTATGCGCGGGCTTGGCGCATTAGGACGGGGATATCTGCCTGGCATACCTTCGGGGGATATCTTTCAGTTGTCTGGAGTCTTTATAATAGACAGGGATATGGTTGTACGATATTGCCATTACGCAAGGGATATTTCGGATAACCCGTCTATTGATGAGATTGTACGGCAGGCGTCAGCGCTAATATGAAAAAGAAGATTGCGATTATAGGGGCAGGCCCTGGCGGCCTTGCAGCCGCGATGCTGTTGTTAAGCAAGGGCTACGAGGTGGCCGTATATGAAAGGGGAGGTACAGTGGGTGGCAGGACGGGACGATTCCTGCTTGGCGATTATATATTTGATATAGGGCCGACATTCCTGATGCTTCCCCATTATATAGAGGAAATTTTCAGGTTAGCCGGTAAAAATATCCATGATTATGTTGAAATCACACCGCTTGACCCGTTATACAGACTAAGATTTGATGATGGCACAGAGTTTTATCCATCAATGGACACAGAAAAGACAATATCTGAAATAAAACGCGTATTTGCCGGCCAGGCCGAAAACTATCTTAGATTTCGGCACGATGAGCGGTATAGATTCAATCGAATAGAGCGATGTTTTAAAACCCCTTACAACAGTTTAACCGATTTCCTAAGGCCGTCATTTATAGAGGCGCTGCCGCAGATGAATGTCTCTGGCAGCCTTAGAGGCAGGCTCGAAAAATATTTTACAAACGAGAAGATGAGACTTGCAATGTCATTTCAGACAAAGTACATAGGCATGTCCCCGTGGCAGGCGCCTTCCGCTTATTCGTTGATTTCTTTTATAGAGCACAGGTGGGGCATTCATCACGTAACGGGCGGACTTAACCAGCTAACTCTGGCAATGGCAAAGGTTGTCGAAGGATATGGAGGCAGGATTTTCACATCGGCAAGGGTTAATAACATTCTGACAAATGGAAAAAAGGCAGTTGGAATTGTCCTTGAGGACGGCACAAAGGCAGAGTCAGATTATGTGATAATAAACGCTGACTTTGCCTACGCCATGTCAAATCTTCTGAAAAACAGGAACAAGTACACAGACGCCAACCTGAAGAAACGGCAATACTCGTGCTCAACGTTTATGTTATACCTTGGCGTTGATAAACAATACGACATACCCCACCATAATTTGATTTTCGGAGAGGATTTCAAAGAATATATGGATGATATTACGATGACAAAGAGACCTTCGGCGTCATCTCTGGTGTATATTCATAACCCCGCGGCCACAGATTCCACACTTGCCCCACATGGAAAGTCCGCAATCTATATACTCGTGCCGGTACCCAATAACAAGACATCCATTAATTGGAATGAGATAAAGCACGGCTTCAGAAGGCAGGTTCTTGACTTTGTCACCGCTAAAACCGAACTCAAAGACATTGAAAGACACATCGAACAGGAGAAAATCGTAACGCCAATGGACTGGCAGACAGCTTTCAATGTTTATAACGGGGCAGTATTTAATCTGAGCCATGATTTAAACCAGATGTTTTACTTTAGACCACATAACAGATCAGAGGAACTCTCAAACTGTTATATAACCGGTGGAGGTACACATCCGGGGAGTGGGCTGCCCAATATCTGCATATCCTCAGTAATCACATCGGAACTTCTCATAAGGGATGACACCGGCAACCAGCAATGGAGATTTGACGGTAAGAAATACCTTTAATTGGTATCATAGTTTTTTCCCAGAGGCCAGGTTGTTTGATCTTCAATTTCTATCAGCAGAATAAAATAGGTTTCACGTTTATTTGTAATCTGAAGTTTTATCTCCCTAAAAAAATCTTATTGTTTCTATGAACGCCACTTAGTATTATATGCTATCAATAATAAGTAGTATGTTCAGAATGGTTACAATTGCCGCCATAAGAAAGAGTGAAATCTTGTTTCTTGTTGAGTTTGCATATTTTCCCATTACCTTTTTTGACGAGGTTAGGTAGATGAGGCCAAAAATCGTCCAGGGCAGTTGAACACTAAGGGCTATCTGGCTCCATAGCAGGCCCTTAAACGGGTCATTCAACATGAATATCAAAAACAAGCCCCCAAGTAGTGTAATACCTATACCAACGCGCGTGTGTTTGTCTGTGATTTCAAGGGGTTTTTGATACAGCCCTGATAAAATGCTCCCTCCCGCCATCGCCGCCGTAATCGAAGAGGCAAGGCCGGCGGCCAACAGCGCCAGTGCAAATATTACCGCGGCGGCATTGCCAGCAATCGGCCTCAGCACTGCCTGAGCCTGAGGAAGCTCTGTTACGGCAATCCCGCGGCTATAAAATACGCTTGCCGCTACCACTATCATAGCGCCGTTGATTACCCAGCCGATTACCATTGCCGTCATTGTGTCCATGAATTCATATTTTAACTGCTTATTAATTACCTCGTCCCCCTGGAGATTCCACTTCCGGCTCTGAATCACCTCAGAGTGCAGAAACAGATTATGCGGCATCACAACCGCCCCCAACACACCCATGATAACCGTAATTGATCCGGTGGGAAACTGCGGTATAAAACATCCCTTCAACACCTCGCCCCACTTTATATCTACGACGGCAAGCTCAAATAAAAACGAAACGCCGATTATCGCGACAAACCCGATGATCCACGCCTCTAGTCTCTTATAACTGTTGGACAGAAGCATCGCTGCCGCAAATGCCGACGTGATTACAGCCCCGGCTGCAATTGGAATTTTAAAGAGCATCTGAAGGCCAACTGCCGCCCCCAGCACCTCGGCCAGGGCGGTTGCCACGGCGGCCAGCATCGCAGTTCCAATAAATAAAGAGGCCGTCAGCCGTTTAAAATATTTTCCCGCCCCTTCGGCTATGCAGAGGCCGGTTGCTATCCCCAGGTGCGCTGCGTTGTGTTGGAGCACGATAAGCATTACCGTAGAGAGCGTTACTACCCATAGGAGTTTGTATCCATAAGCAGCGCCTGCCGCCATGTTTGTCGCCCAGTTGCCTGGGTCTATAAACCCTACGGTGACAAAGAGTCCCGGGCCGATATATCTTAGAATCTCAAATGTCTTAGGTAATCTGCCGCTTGGCAGTGGGATATTATCGTCGGCCATTTTCAATTATATCCCAACAAACGCTGCTGTCAACTATTATAAGGTGCCAAGCCCCGTTTCGCCGTGTGCATGAAGTGAGCAGTGCCGTTATGATAATTACTAATAGATAGTACACGATCAGATTATATCACCGCACGCATGATTATTACAATTTTCCCGAATGTTGTCAGGGCAATACCCCCTCATCAAGGGAAAAGCCAGAAAGACTGTTAATCGGCAAGCCACAAGAATCCAAAGTAGACCATTATCCTAAAAACGGCAGTTATTAATCAGTGCCAAGTCCAATACCCGATAGAAAAATATACGTCAGTAGTGTATACTATTACCTTGCGAATGTTAGATTACAGATTGCGAATGTTGATTGCCCGGTATCTTATGTATCTGCGTAATGAGACAAGGGCGTTCATTACAGTGGGGCTTGACGGGTGACGATTACCCTGTTAGCGCCAACGTCTCCTGACATATCGGCCTTTGGCGTTCGAGCCCTGTCCGCGTATCTCAAACGGCACGGCAAGGATGTCAGGCTTATCTTTCTGCCCGGCGGGGTTGAGAAATTCAAATACCGCCATGGGTTTAAATACGAATATGACAGGCATGTCATCGAACAGGTCGTGGAACTTTGCCGCGGCTCCGGCCTTGTCGGCATCTCCTTTATGAGCAACTATCTCGACAGGGCTATGCAGCTTGCCGGTGCCGTCAGGGCTGCCCTTGACATCCCCATTGCAGTCGGCGGCATCCATCCCACCGTGATGCCCGAAGAGTGTCTTCATTTTGCCGATATCGTCTGCGTTGGAGAGGGGGAGGAGGCCGTCCTTGACCTTGTCAACCGTCTTGAAGAGGGCGGGGATTACTCCAACATTATGAACCTCTGCGTCAGAAAGGACGGCGGCATCATTGTCAATCCCCTGCGTCCTCTCATACAAAACCTTGATGCCCTACCCCATTACGATTTCACATTAGACGGGCATTTCGTCTATGACAATATCAAAAAATCCATAGAGCCTATGACTAAAGACCTGTTAAAACGCTCATTCCCGCTTGAGCCGCATGTAGAAGGCTCGTTTAATGATTCATACCGCCGCACGATTTCATATAAGACGCTCACTACGCGCGGCTGTCCGCACCACTGCACGTTTTGCGCCGAGAAGACGCTTGCCGACATGTACTCAGGGCAGCGATACCTCAGAAAGCGCGGCTTTACCCATATTATGGAAGAGCTTCTATGGGTCAGGCGTGAGCTGCCATTTGTTGAGAGCATATTTCTCTTTGACGACACATTTTTAGTTCGCAGCAACGAGGAGATTAAGGAATTTTCTAAAATTTACAAAGAGACCATCGGGCTGCCATTTCACATTCAGGCAAGCCCCTCGACTGTTACCGAGGAAAAGATGCAGTATCTTACGGAGGCCGGCCTCGTATTCGTGGAAATGGGGATTCAATCCATGAGCGGCACGGCCAAAGACCTTTATAAGCGAAACGTCTCCGGGGAGGCAATACTTAGGGCGGCGGCGATTTTTCATAAATACCGCGACAAAATCTATCCACCGTGCTATCATGTAATCCTTGACAACCCGTGGGAGAGGCCGGAGGACGTAATCGAAACCCTTGAGCTGATACTAAAACTTCCCGCTCCGTTTTGGCTGAAGAGGGCGTCGCTGGTCTGTTTCCCCGGCACCGACCTTTACGAAAAGGCAAAGCGCGACGAGTTGATTGTAACTGAGGACGAGCAGTGGCGAGAGATATACGCCAAGCACCTGCACACGCCGCACGGCTCATACGTCAATTTTCTAATGTACCTCGCAGGGTTTTCGCACCTGCCGCGCGCTATTGTAAGGCTGCTGTCGCGTGGGATATTCATTAAAACGCTGGAAAAGGAAAGGCTCGCGGGTCTCTATAACAATCTGAACAAGCTCGGAGAGACATCAATCATCACCGCGAAGGGGCTTCACTCCCTGTTCAAGGGGGATTTCCGGCGGATATACAGGTATTTTATTAAGGTAACGTCGAAGACGTCATAGGGCGGGTGCGCGCGTGCGCTGTTGCACGCGGTCAGGTTTTTTTCTATAGGGTTATGTGAAATCGTTAAAGATGTTATCAATCATTTCGATATTGAAGGACGTAATCTTCCAGCTCCCCGTACCCGCCCCATGCAGGAAGTTGTTTGACACTACTGTACCCCAAATGTGATACAATATAGACTAAGGAGAACAGTATGTCAAAAACAGCAATGATTCAGAGCGCGTACAGAACCAGCCCTAAAGAAAGAAGCGGTAGGCATCTTCAAGGATTAAAGACGAAGGGGGATAATCCCCCTTCACCCGTAAATCTCGCCACGTTTTGTCTATTGGGTTTGGGCTGCCGCTCGTTGGCGGCTTCGGTACTCCGGTGCCCATCCACCCCGCAGATAGATAATTATACGTCAATAATGATATACTGAACCACTTAGTCATGGAGATTACTATATGAAAAACATATCGTTCATTGAGATACGCTCGCCGGATTCTAATATATTCAGGCGATTTCCTATTCCGCGTGTTGGGGCGGTGTTGCTCTCGACTATTCTCAAGGGTCTCGGTCATAACGTCAGGGTGTTTATTGAGGATATCGCACGGCCAGACTGGCAGTTCATCGAAAAATCTGACATCGTCTGTATCTCCACCATTACATCAACCGTCCACTACGCCTATGCAATCGCTGACCGGCTGAAAAAACTCGGCATTGTCGTTGTAATCGGCGGCGCCCATACGACTTTTATGCCCGATGAGGCCATGAGCCACGCAGATTTCGTCATTCGCGGCGAGGGGGATTTATCCCTGCCTGAACTTGTGGATTATATCGAAACCGGTTCGCCCTCAATCGAATCAATCGGCGGCCTGACATACAAAAATGCGGCGGGCGATATTGTCCATAACCCGCAGGGCGAGTTCGTCAGAGACCTTGACGCGCTGCCGCTTCCAGATTTCAAACTCGTTCACAGGTGGAAGAACTCCAATATCCTGCCCATTGCCACATCGCGGGGTTGCGCTTTTAACTGCCGGTTCTGCCTTGTGTCACCCATGTTTGGCAGGAAATACCGCTTCAGGTCGGTTGAGTCCGTGATGGGTGAACTAAAAATAAGGGTAAAGGCATCGCAATCCCCAATATTTTTCGTTGATGACAACTTCGCCGCTAACAGAAAAAGGACAAAACTAATCCTTCAGGGCATGGCAGAGATAGGTCTAAAACCCCGCTGGTCAGCAATGGTGCGCCCCGATATCGCCAAAGACGACGAGCTGCTTAAGGTAATTGCATCTGTCGGAAAGCCCACCGTATGTATCGGCTTTGAGTCCATCAACCCGGAATCACTCAAGGCATACGAAAAGAAGCAGACATTAGAAGATAATATTACAAGCATAAAAAAAATAAAGGCGCACGGGATAAAAATCCACGGCATGTTCGTCTTCGGGGCTGACACAGACACGGTAGATACAATAAAACGCACCACAGAGTTCGCAACATCAATGGGCATTGACTCCGTGCAGTTCATGATACTGACCCCGCTTCCCGGCACGAAGATATATGACGATTTTAAGGCGCAAGACAGGCTTCTGCACACGGACTGGGCCAAGTACGACATTCACCACGTGGTATATAAACCCACGCTGATTACCGCCAATGACCTTCATTTTGAGACACTTAAGGCGATGAGGGATTTTTATTCGTGGGATTATATATTGCGGCGCGTTAGCAGGCTGGATTGGTTTTACACTGGGTTTGGTATATACAGCCGCAGCGTCATAGGAAGGGCAATAAAGAACGCAGACGGCTGTGTTGACGGCCTTTGCAATCTGAAATCAGCGGGATAGCGACGCTCAACAAATGATATAAATAAATTACTAAGGAGATTTTTGTTATGAAATTCAATATAATCCTTGAACCTGAAGATGAGAGCGGTTTCAGCGTGACAGTCCCTGCTTTGGACGGTTGTTTTACACAAGGTGATACTGAGGAGCAGGCCGTTGAAAATGCCAAAGAAGCCATACATGCTTACATAGAAGGACTTGAAAAACTGAATCAGATAAAATCAAGACCCGATGCCATTTTGAAAGAAGTGGAAATGGCACTTTGAGCAAAACATTCTTAGGAAGGGCGGCGCGGGACAGTGCACATGTAGGCGGCCGATTTTCTCCGGGGCTATCGCTTTGTCGCCAAAGCCAAAAGTATTTTTTTATCCACCTCTCTTAAATCCAAAGGGCTTAAACTGCCAATGCGGTGACGCACTAAACTTGGTTGCAGAGTAGCTAATTTAATCCTCACCCACGACGGTAATAAGAGATTAGCTCCCTGCCAGTCCTTAATCTCATAGTCATAAACTGTGGTTTGAGGCATAGAAGTAATCATTGCGATAATGACATTCCCTGTTTCTATTTCATAATTGCCTTAGCTAACAACTAAGGCCGGTCTGGTTTTAGCAGCCGTTAAATCAGTGAAAGGGAAAGGAACTAAGACTATATCCCCCTTTCTATACATGATATTTTTCGTGCCAGTGGTCATAAACAGAGTCTTTATCGTTATCCCAATCACCAGTAAAGCTGGGTAAAGACAAGGCTGCCCACTCATCAGGCAGATCTGACAACGGGGGAACCGCTCCTTGTTTTAATACATCTACCAGGTCTTTTATCTTCCTGGCTGTTTCTTCAGGCAACCCTTTGACATCAATAACCTCCATTTTTTATATCCTCCTTGGCTTAGTATAACAGGTTTCATATTTTAAATGGGGAAAGGCTGCTATTGCGTCATGACAAACCCTCGTTAAAACACTGTCTATTGTAACATTAACTCTTCCTTCATAAAATTAATCCATATAGGAAGGGCGGCGTGAGACCCGGACATATCATCGCCTATGGGGTGGTTGTTGTCCCTGCCGACCCACACGCCTACGGCCAGTTTATCATCGAATCCTATGAACCACGCGTCTTTGTACTCGTCCGTTGTGCCCGTCTTGCCATATACCGGCCTGTTCAGCGACTGTGCCGCAATTGATGTGCCCTCGGTGACTACCGCGTTAAGTACGTCGCGCATCTTTGCGACATTGGCCGGGTCTATGGCCTGTACCCCCTTAGGGGCGTTGTCCTCGACTTTTATATTATATCTGTCGGTTATTTTTTCGTAAACCATCGGGTCAAATCTCCTGCCGTTTGCGAATGTCGTATACGCGTACGTCAATTCTATGAGTGTCATTTCGGAGACCCCTATGGCGGCGGGCAGGTGTGGATAGATATTGCTCGTTACCCCAATTGAGCGGGCGGTCGCAATTACCTTGTCCATCCCGATTGCATTTGCCAGGGCCACAGTAGCCGCGTTCAAAGAGTGCGAAAGAGCCGTCCTTAGCGTTACCCTGCCGTAGAATCTCCTTGAATAGTTGTGCGGGGTCCACTGCTGCCCCCCATCTTTCGATAAGTAAGTCACCTCCGTGTCATCAACTGTGCTGTCGGCGGAGTAGCCATTCTTAAAGGCTGTTAAGTAAACTATGGGCTTGAAGACTGACCCTGTCTGCCTCATCGCCTGGGTTGCCCTGTTGAACTGAGATTTTTGGAAGTTCGTTCCTCCAACCATTGCCCTGATAGCCCCTGTGTTTAAATCTATCGCTATGAGGGCGGCCTCAACTCCGGGCATCCCGGCCCTGCCCAGTGCCCCTACCCCCTTTGCCACTGCTTGTTCCGCCTTTTTCTGCAACGTAAGGTCAAGCGTTGTGTATATCCTAAGGCCGGCAGTGTAGAGCCTGTCGCCAAATTTTTGTTCCATCACATTGCGGATATATTCGACAAAATATGGGGCGGCGTATTTTTTCCTGCTGATATATTCAGGTACCGGCTCCTTTATAGACGCCGCATAGACTTCCGCGTCTATAAATCCCCTATCCAGCATCAACCTGAGGGCAAGGTTTCTCCTGGCGAAGGCCTTCTGAGGGTTTTTAAACGGAGAATAATCTGTCGGCGCCTTAGGCAGCGCCGCAAGCATAGCGGCATCAGTTATGCTCAGGTCCTCGGTTTTCTTCCCGAAGTATGTCTGCGACGCGGCCTCTATCCCATAGGCGCGAGCGCCAAAGTACGCCTGGTTCAGATAAAACCCCAGTATCTCGTCTTTCTTATACCGGCCTTCTATCTGCATTGATATGGCAGCCTCTTTTATCTTTCTTGACAGGCTTTTCTCCGGCGTCAGAAACAGCATCTTGGCAAGCTGCTGCGTAATGGTGCTGCCACCCTGGACAGCACCGCCCGCCCTGATATTATTTATAAAAGCCGCAATAGTCCTAAAGAAATCTATCCCGTGGTGTTCATAAAAATGCGCGTCCTCAACCGCTATAAAGGCATTTTTGACGTGTTTGGGTATCTTATAAAATGGCACAAACTTTCGTCTTTCTAAATAAAACTCGGCTAACTCTACCCCATCGGAGGCATATAAAAAGGATGATTCAAACGGAACATAACTCTCCAGAAGTTGTACCTTTGGCAGGTCAGACATGTTGTAAAAAATGAATCCCCCGGCTATCCCCACCACAACGGCCACGGCCATTGCAATCGCCAGAATGATCTTCTTCGTGAAAATGATATAGGGATTGTCACGGGTTCCCTCAAACAGGCTGCATAATAATAAGAAATACGTCTTAATCTTCAGGAATGCCTTATTTTTTATAAAATATATCTCCCTGATTTTAAGAGTAACCTCGTCGGGGTTGATGGGGTCGGAGAAGCAGCACTCTTTTTTTATACCCGCGGCTATAAACGATGGAATCTCGGCGGGGTCGGCAAATAAGATAATCTCAGCATCTTGAAACCTGCTGTGGAAGGCGCTTATTATCTTGAATTGCCGCGATTGATAATGCTTGGTATCAAAGACAATGATAGGCGGCCTGCGCCGCCTTACCGCATACTCAAGTTCAAGGCTGTTGTCAAAGAGCTTCGCCTTAAACCCGCTGTTTTCAATTATCTTTAGTAATAAGCTACCCCGCGTCTTGTCCACTGAAAAGACCAATATGGGAACGGCCATTCAGGCACTATTTCTCTTCGGCAATGGCCAGTTGCAGGGCACCCTTTGCCGTAGTGTTAAGTGGGTCTTCCGCCATTCGCACCGATGAGAACTGCAGAGGTAAACGGTTTGCCTTCAGCAGTTTTTCAAACTTCTCCCGCACACCGGCAGGCATGGCAGTGCCGCCGCTTAGGACAACCGATATGGGTTTCGATAGTCTCGGTACGCTCTCCGAGGTCGTTATAACGCGCTGAATGCTCAGAATCAGGCTTTCAAGGAGGTCTTCATAATATATAGACAGTG
The DNA here is from genome assembly GCF_046044395.1 of Candidatus Magnetominusculus dajiuhuensis. Lineage (NCBI taxonomy): Bacteria > Pseudomonadati > Nitrospirota > Nitrospiria > Nitrospirales > Nitrospiraceae > Candidatus Magnetominusculus > Candidatus Magnetominusculus dajiuhuensis. The sequence continues at coordinate 36,769 of NZ_JBJUSG010000010.1, forward strand.
AGGTCTCAACTTTATTTTTAGGTTCTTTCAGGAGATTAAGCTCTTTTTCTTTAATAAGTTTAATCCTCGTTGCCGACTCCCCGACAGCCGCCCCTACCATGGTGTCAACATAGTCGCCACCCTTTTGAATGCTATAAGAAAACACCGGCACGGACAGATATGAAAAACACACATTGCACATCCCTCCGCCCATGCTTATCCCTATGCCGGTGTAACTCTCGTCGGCAAGTTCAGACATAATGACGGCAAATCCCTCATTTATCGCTATGGCCGTGTATCCCATGTCCTGCAGGGTGCGCTTTAAGATGGTATCATGGTGAAGTACGGATATCTTGGTGTCTATGGGGTCGCCAGGGATGCTGTAACAGACAAGTTCGCCCTGATTTTTGGGCGGCGGGACAAGCGTCTTGATTATAGACTGAATAACATTTAACGCCTCATCCTCTTTGGCACTTAACAAGCCGCTCTCTACCGGCCTTCTGGTGTCGGTGTTAAATGTGTTGGCAAATGTATCTGCCGCATTGCCGATTATATAAAAACTCCCGTTTTGCGAAAAATACAGGACATCGTTTTTGAGCAGTGTCATACCGGTTATCTTGGACGCGGGGACTGTAAAAAACGCGTTTAATTGTTTAGTTATCTGAATGCTTGTCCCCCTTGCGCGGGCAGAAACGATGTTAGTTGTACCAATATCAAGACCTATCGGCCCGCCGAAGTGTTCAATCTCTTTAGGGCGCTCAGGGTTCTGTCCGCCTTTTTGATTTGCCGCCGCCTTTGCGTCCTCGTTTTTATCGCTCATACTATTGCCTCCTATACTGTCGTTTTATTTCAACACTATCATAACGCTGGCATCACGCCGGACTACAGCCGGTGATAACCTAAAACACATGGGTAATGTAACAAAATTTATACACTGTTGTCAATACGCAGTCAGGCTGTGTGTCAGGCAAGGGCAGAAATATCCCCATGGGTTGATAATCATAGCTCATATTAAAAAATATCCCGGGAGGCGCAGGGGCCTACCAGAGTACGAACTCGTCCTTGCCAACTCCGCAGATGGAGCAGCGCCAATCCGACGGCAGGGCATCAAAGGGCACTCCCTTAGGAACACCCATTGACGCGTCTCCCAACGCCGGGTCATAGACGTATCCACATCCCCTGCACATGTATTTATCAGTCGTGGCCATTTATAACACGCAGCAGCAGCCAGAGGCGATACACACTCGTCGGCCCCCTATTGATTTGTCTTTATTTTCGCGACTAATTCCTTTACGGGAATATTGTTGTCAACGATATCCATGTTCTTTTCGCACGTGAAGCCGTTCTTTGAGGCAATACCGTTTTTAATGGTATATTTTCCCTGTGCCGCGCCCTCAATTACAAACACTGTACCGTCGAGTTTGCTCTGGCCTGTCTTGAGAAACAGGATTATCTCCTCTCCCTTGGTAAGAGAGACCGCATCACTTAACTTTAACTCAAGATCGCCTACCTTGCCGCCCTCATACTCGACGATTATATCTTTCTTGTCAATGTTTCCCGCCAGAACCTCGTTCACCTTCACCGTTGCCCTTGTGACAACCGTTCCCTTAGTCCAGTGGCAGCTCGCCTTCTCTACTTTGCCAACAACGATGACCTCTGACGATTTTACCAGATCGTCGGTACTGATTCCCGGCACTGCAAACACCTTTTGAGACAGCACCAACGAAAGACATGCGAGGCACAAAAACATCAGTCCCATCTGTTGTATAAACCCTTTCATCTTTGTCCTACCTGCTACCATAGCCACACCCTCTCTATACTAAAATATTTTTAATCCTCATGTCGGATTAAATTACTACCTAGTCGGATGATATGATAATAATGTTTAGTCTGTCAATGTTTATTATTTTCAGGGGGTGGCGGCACATGCCGAACTCAGGTAACCGCTCAGGCAGTCTAAGATAATTATTTGGCACGTCTATTGCCTAAAATCAGGGAATAATTTTATCATAGCCCCAGAAGTTAATTCGTTTTGAAAGTGAGGGCTTAGATTGCATTACTTCGATTACAACAACGGTGTGCTCCACGCCGAGGATGTTTCAGTGGAAACCCTTGTCGAGGCGTATGGCACGCCTCTGTACGTTTACAGCTATAAGACCCTGCTGCGGCATTTTAAGTCCTACGACGAATCATTTAAGGACTTCCCGCACATCATTTGTTACGCGCTGAAGGCCAACTCAAACGCCGCAATTTTGAGGACGTTCGCAGCGGAAGGCGGCGGGGCGGACATCGTATCGGGCGGTGAGCTTTTCAGGGCGTTGAAGGCCGGTATCCCGCCAGAGAAGATCGTCTACGCCGGCGTCGGTAAAAAAGAAGACGAGATAATCTATGCCCTGAGTGAAAACATCCTGATGTTCAACGTGGAATCTGAACAGGAACTGATGGCCATTGACAAGGCAGCCGCAAAGCTTGGCAAATCGGCCCCTATAGCCCTGCGCATAAACCCGGGCGTTGACCCTGCCACCCACGCTAAAATTACCACAGGTAATAAGAAAAATAAATTCGGGATACCCTTTGAGGGTGCCCTAGAGTTTTACAAACTCGCCCAAAAACTCAAACACGTTAAGATTGTCGGCATACACGAGCATATCGGCTCTCAGATTATCAGTCTGCAGCCGTTTCTCGTTGCGCTGCAGCGCCTGGTATCACTCATAGGGCAGTTGAAGGCCGAGGGAATCGAAATAAAATACCTTGACATCGGCGGTGGGCTTGGAATCCAATATCTTGATGAAATCCCGCCCCACCCCTCCGAGCTGGCCGAGAAAATTAAACCCATTTTTCAGGGCATGAACCTGACAATCGTCATGGAGCCGGGCAGGACACTCGTAGGCAACGCCGGGATGCTCATAACAAAAGTCCTGTATACCAAAAAAGGGCACGACAGGGACTTTATAATTGTGGATGCCGGAATGAATGACATGATAAGGCCGGCCATGTATGACGCCTATCACCATATCCAGCCCGTACATAAAAGGAAAAGGAAAGACGTGTTTGCCGACATCGTCGGCCCAATCTGCGAATCAGGCGATTTCCTTGGAAAGGACAGAGAACTGCCTGCCATCCTGCAGGGGGAATATGCCGCCGTGATGAGCGCCGGTGCCTATGGCTACTCAATGAGTTCCAACTACAACAGCAGGCCACGGGCGGCGGAGGTGCTTGTAAATGGCCCCGAACACTTCCTGATTCGCAAAAGAGAGACATACGAAGACCTCGTAAGAGGCGAGCTTGTCCCCGAGTTTATAAAATGAAGGTTGATTTCACAAAGATGCACGGCATAGGCAACGATTTTCTTGTCGTTGACTGTATAGCCGACAGCAGGCTTGCTGATATTTCCCACGAAGCATGGGGCAACGCCGCCATAAAACTCTGTAACCGCCGCTATGGGATTGGGGCAGACCAGATGCTCCTTCTTCTGCCATCGAAGACGGCCAACGTTGGTATGAGGATTTTCAATTCCGACGGCTCTGAGGTGCAGATGTGTGGAAACGGTATCCGGTGTCTTGCCATGTATGCCTGGGACAAGGGCATAGCAAGGGGTCTCATGATAGACGTGGAGACCCCAGCGGGAAACAAGACTATCAATAAAATAAACGATATGGTTCGTGTTAACATGGGAGAGCCGCGGCTTTCGGGAAGGGAAATCCCGGTCAATGCCGACGGGCAGATAATGGATTATCCTATTGAGGTAGGAGAGAAAAAGATTAAAGTTACATGTGTGTCCATGGGCAATCCACACGCCGTTGTCTTTGTGTTCGATGTGGATAGCTATCCAGTCGGCGCGTATGGCCCAAGGCTTGAGACAAATCAGTTTTTCCCCGGCAGGACAAACGTGGAGTTCGTTGAGATACTAAACCGCTGGGAGATAAAGATGCGCGTGTGGGAGCGTGGAGCCGGTGAAACGCTTGCCTGTGGGACAGGGGCGTGCGCCGCTGTGGTTGCCGCGCAAATGAAGGGATTTGTTGATACACACGTGACGGCTCACCTCAGAGGCGGCGGCCTTGAGATAGAACTTGCCCCTGACGGCAATGTTTATATGACAGGCCCTGCGGCATACGTGTTTACCGGCACTGTAGAAATATAGCATATATAGGAGGAATATCAATGTTCAAAGGCTCAATGGTGGCCATAGTAACACCCTTTAGTAATGGACGTTTTGACGAGAAGACCTATTCCGGGCTAATAGAGTGGCATATCGAATCCGGGACAAGCGCTATAATCCCGTGCGGCACTACGGGTGAGTCGGCCACGCTGGAATATGACGAACACTACAGGGTCATCGAAACCGCGATAAAGACCGTAAACGGCAGGGTCCCGGTAATAGCCGGTACCGGAGCTAACTCCACAGAAGAGACGATAAAGATGACCAAAGAGGCAAAAAGACTTGGAGCAGACGCGTCGCTTCTTGTCTGCCCGTACTATAATAAACCCACTCAGGAGGGCGTATATCGCCATTATAAAGCGGTTGCAGAGGCCGTAGATATACCTATCGTGCTTTATAACGTGCCGGGGCGAACGGCGCTGAACATACTGCCGTCAACGGTTGCCCGCCTCGCGGCAATTGAATCAATCGTTGCGATAAAAGAGGCCACAGGCGATATGAAACAAACCAGCGAGATTATAAGGCTCTGCGGTGATGCGATAACGGTACTCTCAGGGGACGACTTCACCACATTTCCACAGATGATGCTTGGCGGCAAAGGGGCTATCTCTGTAACGGCAAACGTGATGCCTAAGGAATCTGCCCGTATGTGCGCACTTATTGAGCAGGGCAATATAGACGAGGCCAAAAGGCTCCACTATTATCTTGACCCGTTAAACGCGGCTATGTTCATAGAGACGAATCCAATACCTGTGAAGACCGCCCTTGCGCTGATGGGCAAGGTGAAAGAGGAGTTTCGTCTGCCGCTTTGTGAGATGTCGGTCTCAAACAAAGACAAACTCAAAGACGTACTGCGCTCATACAAATTGATATAAGGGGCGTGGGGGGCGGCAACGGGTGTGAATGCTTGGGGCAAGGCACCGGAGTTCACAGTTTTAGATAACGGGGTGAAGGGGAGTTACTCCCCTTCGTCGTTGATCCTCAGGCTATTATGAAATAGTCTGATGGTGCGTTTGCCCTGCGTGGCAATGATTCTAAATCATAAGGTTTTTGCATCTCATTTATTGCATCAAAAAAATTTTCTCTTGCCTCTTCTACTGTTTTTCCCTGAGTTATTGCACCCGGCACATCATCTGTCCATGCTACCCGCCAATCACCGTCTTTAATAAATACTGCTTTTATTTTCATGTCTCGTCCCTCTTCTTGTATTTATAAGAGAATCTATTGGATGGTTATGTTGTTTCTTGTACCATCCCTGCAATACCCTATTATATCCATTTCTTAAATCCGAAAGCTATAATAATCTTCCTTTTGTTCAATCTTGCGGATGTCAAGCTATTCGGCGAAATAATCCTCAATGGCTGCCATCGGCAGGAAAAGCCGGTGCGAATAACTAATCAGCGGTATGAACTGGAAATGTTCATAGAAGGCTCTGGCCTTATCGTCCTTGGCATCGACAATCACCGCGGCTGAACCTATCTGTTCCGTCAAGATTAGAGACCGCCGCAGCGCGTCCACGAGTAATAATTCGCCATAGCCTCTGCCCTGATAATGACGGTCAACCGCCAGCCTACCAATCAACGTCGCAGGTATCAGGGGATAGCGCGGCAACTTCCTAACGACCTGCTCCGGCAACTCCCCGACATTTACACTGGTGGAAGAAAGCGTGTAGTACCCAACTATAGACTCAGGCCGGTCACCGGTGAGGACAAACGTGGCGGCAATTTTCCTTTTTGCGTCCTGCATGGCCTGTTGCCATATATAGCGCCCCAGAGCCTCCACTCCGCAATCAAAAGCCGCCCTGTTGTGATACTTACTGAGAGGTTCGATTACTGGCTTAGAATGGAACGACGTCGGCACGTCAATCCATGATCTTTTTATAGCGTGTTACCGCTTTTTTTAACCGGCCAGAGGGTAACTCGGGGTTCAGCAGCGCCGAGAGAAAGATTTTGCGGTCTTGCTCATCCAGCACCATGACCTCATCGTGGTCCTGAATGACTTTTGTTGCCACGACTTGCAGCGTGGATACCACAAAATCAGTCAATGTGCTGCCCTGCAGCTCTGCCGCCCTTTTAAACAAGCGTTTTTGTTCGCTGCTGACCCTGGCCTCCAGACGTTTGTATTTCGGATCAAATTCCGTTGATGGCATGGGATTTCCCTCCTATATCCTGTATTGTAACGACCTTGAGCCGTATACGTCAATAGGCATCGGGGCACATCGCGCCATTACAAATCAGCCTTAACTATAAGTCCTATCGGGAGGGATTCCCCAAATATTTCGTTTTCGTCGGCGTTATCAAGCGGGGTCAGCTCCTCTATCTGCCTGATAAAACGCCTTGCCCATCTGGCCGGTGGCTGCCCCTCGGCATAGGCCAGAAGTCTTCTTATGATTTCGGCACGCAGGGTCTCGTATATATCCCTTGCCCTGTCTCCGGTTTTCCTGGCAAGCTGGGCAACCGCATACGCCGTGTCCTCCGGTCTCGCCCAGCTCATATCAAGGCATTCCCTAATCCACCCCTGTACCACATCCACAGGGACCTGCCTGTCCAACTGGCCGTAAAAGCTCACCCTTGCCCCTATTCGTGACAATGACCAGAAATGGCTCCCAAGCACCCTGCCCTTTTCTTTTTTAATTACAAGAAGAAGCTCATTCCCAAGTTCAGTCTTAACCTGAGGCGTAAGGTGCTCAAGGCTCGATGCAAGCATCCATAGCTCCACTAACTCCGAACTCTGAAGGCGCGGGCCTTTCTTCTTCTTAGATGACATTATCAGTGGTGCTATGCGCTTGTATATGATGTCCTGATGTTGCGCGCTCAGCCCTCCGGCAACACGCCTCCACAGTATCCACCACTCGCTGCGGCACTGCCCGTCGCGTGAAAACCTCACCCCCTCTGAAAACTGCTTCCACAACTCCTTTACCCTCCAGTCATCCAGTGGATGCCCAAAACCGGGTCTCAGCAAAAATCCCGCAAGATTAAGCCACCGTGCCTCATGCCCCGGCGTAACAAGACGCCTCTGCCTAAGTGCAATCAGCGCATCCCACATCCTTCTGATAACCGCCACCGGCCAATTGGCCTTATTAGCAATGCCAAGGGCCTCCGGCAAGGCCCTCGGTAGGTCTTCGGGACTGTTACCGGCAAAGGCGCTTTCTATAAGTCTGACGGCGTCGTCAACATTGGATTCGTTCAGGGTATGGGTTGCGCCACCCGGTGCCATCTCCGGTGCCTTTCTGATGTCAAAGGCAAGTTTCCACTTATGTGTAGAGTTTTTCGATTCGCACCACACGTCAAGCGTACCGTATTCGTTGAGGCGTATGCCAAGCGACACCGGAAGCGCCGTGGCGACGGCCTTCTTCCCGTAATGCAGGATAGTCTTTATCTGGGGAAGCTCAACAAAGGAATCCCTCTGCGCGCTGATAATATCCCCCGGCCTGTCACCTGCCCTGTACGATGAGCAATATACCGAAAAAGAGACGGGCGTATTGGCGGCAACATGAAACTCCGGCTCAAGTATGTGCAGCTCTCCACCCTCTTCAAACCCCCGCGGCACTATGCAGGCGGCCACAATGAGGCCGTCATCAGAGGGTTCGCCGGTTTTGACCGCTATGTAGTAGGCCTTGCCAAGCCCGCCTGAAATCTTTATTTTCTTTGTATCAGAGCCTGATGCCGTTTGCCTCTTTACAAGCCCATAGTACGCCGCCCCTAAAGAAACCGCGTGGTCAAACCTGTTGTTTTCAAGTATGTCAATCGTCCAATCAGGCTGCCCTCCAAACCAGTGTCTTAGTCCATCAATCGCGCACTGCCTTATAAGCGATGCCTTAAAGACCCCGCCGTTGAATAATATAATATCTGGCCGTACTATGTTAACTCCTACATCGCTGTCAACGGCAAGGTCAGGATTGACCGCGTGTCTTTTTAAAAACGAGGCAAGGTGTTTCATTACCGCAGTGTCTGTTACGTATGGAAGGCCGAGTTCCTGAAATCCTGAGCGCTTGTCCTTATTTATCTCCTCCGCCTTGTCAACTTGCCGAAAAAATCCTTCAATGATTACGCGCCTTACGTCGTCGTAGGTGAGTTGTCCTTTCAGCGCACCGCCTATGACGCTGCGCCCCGTGCCAAGGATGGCAATGTCAAAGGCCTGTGCGCCGGGGGTATCACAGAGAAGCCCCTCTTTGGCAGACCTGCACTGCTCAGACAACGACACCCATCCCGCAATGCCAAGCGTGCGCCTTCCACCCAACATGCGGCCCTCCATCGCCATTGCCAACGCCAGGTCCATGTTATCGCCGCCAAGCATCAGGTGGTCTCCAACCGCCATTCTCTGAAACACCGGACACACGCCAGGCCCCTTCAGCGTGATAAGGTTAAAATCCGTAGTCCCACCGCCAACGTCAAAGACAAGAATCAACTGGTTTGGTTTAATAATAGACTGCCAGTCGTCCTCATGCTCAGAAAGCCATGAGTAAAACGCCGCCTGCGGCTCTTCAAGCAATGTGAAGGTCTTAATGCCCGCCATTTGTGCGGCCTCTGAGGTCAGCTCCCTCGCCGATTCGTCAAATGACGCAGGTATGGTGATTACTACCGCCTGATTTTCAAATTTTTTCTTCGCATCTCCACGGGCTATGACATAATCCCACGCCCCTGCGATGTGCTGTAAATAGCGGCAGGACGCCTCAACGGGGGAGAGTTTTCCACCGCCGTCTGAGTCCTGCCTGCCCCACGGTAAAATCGGGGATTTGCGCCCAACGCGACTGTGGCAAAGCCATGATTTTGCCGATGATACGAGGTTTAACGGGGCAGTGGCGCCTTTGACCCTCGCATACTCACCCACAATATAAGACACATCTTTCGACCACGGCAGGGCGCAGCTAGCCGCGCGTTCGTATTCGGTTGGCAGATATAAAAACGACGGCAGTTGAGGGCGTGCATTTACTTGCCCTTCGCCTGTGAGCTGCGGTATTTCAAATATATGAATCTCCTGCCCTGCCTCTGTGTCAACATATGCGGCAGAGGAGTTTGTAGTGCCAAGGTCTATGCCTACGATATATCGCGAGTGTCCAGACACTAAACCTCTTGCCGGACACTAAACTCAAGCTTCCACTTCCTCTGGCCCTCAATGGCCTCACACCATAGCTCAAGCGTACCTATCTCTGTCAGATAGCTGTGAATCTTCACGGGCACTACCGCGCCTTCGTCGCCATCCGCCTCCAGGGCGGTCTCCAATGAGGCAAGCTCAGCAAGCTCGGTCTCGTCCCATTGGTCAAGCACCTGGCCGGGCGTGTCTTCCTTTCTGATGTTTGAACCAAAAAACCTGAACACCGACTGCTCACCAACAACGAGGCCAAACACATGGCCGGCAATAGTGGCGTCTGTCCCCTCTTCCATCCCAAACGGCACCACGCAGACGGCCTTAACCGGTGCCGCCATACCGGGCACCGCCGGCATAGAGGTCTCAACCCCAATGTAGTAGGCACGTCCCGCACCTCCCCTTACACGTATGCCCTTCCCCCTTTTCGTATAACCATAGTAGGCCGCCCCAATGGCAACGGCCGTATCGGGGTCATCTCCAGCAAGGACAGTTACCGCCTCAGCGCCCTCTGCCTCTAACCACCCGCTCAGTACCTCGCTGACACGCTGCCTCAGAGATTGGCCCTTTGTCACGCCGCCGTTAAAGAGTATCTTCGTGGGATGGATGAATGTCTTTGATGTCTCTTTCTGCCCAAGGTGCTGCTTCAGAAATTTCGACAGGAATTTCGTCACCGCCGGGTCTGAGGAATATTGAAGGCCGAGTTCTTTAAACCCTGACAAACGCCTCTCGGCTGGATTGTCTTTGATAGCGCATTTGGGGAAGAAGCCTTCCACGATTGCCTGCTCTACCTCTTGTCTTTCAAGGACTGTCTTGATAGTGCCGCCAACAACCGACCGTCCCCGCCCAAGCACTACTATGTCGGCCTTAGTGCAGGATGGGCCGCTCAGAATTTTTTCTTTGGCCTCACGGCAGCTATGAGTAAGCCCCATCATTTGATATGAATCAATGGTTGTACCTTCGTCGGCAAATTTCTTCCTGACCGCATAGGCAAGCATGAGGTCCATGTTGTCCCCGCCAAGCAGTATATGGTCTCCTACGGCGATTCTCTTTAAGAGCAGTTCGCCGTCTTCCTCACGCACCTCAATAAGGCTGAAATCCGTCGTGCCGCCCCCGATATCGCAGACCACAACCACATCCCCTACCGTAACATCCTTCCTCCAGCCGTCCGGCTTCCCGTTTACCCACGCATAAAAGGCGCTAAGAGGCTCCTCAATCAGATTAACATCGGGAAGGCCTGCCATAGCGGCGGCCTTCACTGTAAGGTCACGCGCTACGGCGTCAAACGACGCGGGGACGGTCAGATAGATGTCCTGTGCCTCTAATTTTCGTGCCGCGTCCGCCCCTTCGGCCATCACCAGATTCCACGCCTGTCTGATGTGGTTTAAATATGCGGAGGATACCGCAACCGGAGACATCTTCTCAACCGTGTCCTGTACACCCCACGGCAGTATGGCAGACTGCCTGTCAATCCCCTCGTGGCACAACCACGACTTCGCCGAGGAAATGACGCGCGTCGGGGCCTGTGCGCCGCGCGCAAGGGCATACCTGCCGACAACATATTTTCCTGTCTCAGTAGTGTCCCACGGCAGCTTATAACTTATCTCCGGCCTTTCCGACTCCAGTGGCATATATAAGAACGACGGCAAAGACGGCAGCGTCTCCACCACCCCAATGTCTGTAACCTGCGGTATCTCAAAGAGATTGCACTGGAAATCGTCCTTTTGCGTATCTATATATGAAACGACACAGTTGGTCGTCCCTAAATCTATCCCAACTATAAACGGCGAATTTTTCATTGGCAACTCCTTATGTTATAAGAGTAAAAGGCAGGTAGCAACACATCTTTATCCCAATTAACGCTTATCCCGATTAACGCGTTAAAGAATTTCTACCTCGGCAGGTTCTACGACGCTGAGGTCATGGCCTTCTGAGGTCTCAGGCAAAGAGGTCGCAACGACGCGCCATCCGCAGTGCCTCAGTACGCCGCGAAACGGCGGCTGCCCTGTAACGTTGCCTGTAAGGCGAACGGAGGATGGGTCAAAGCCTGCCCCAACCGTTACCTCATGGCCTTCCTGTTCGTGCCTGACTGGTTCGATTTTCATATATTCCATCAGGGCCTCCCTGCATCCGGCGTGAATTGCCCTTATGGCGTGGCCGATTTGCTTATCATCGTATCCGCTTATGTCTTCCTGGAGGAAATCTATCAAACGGCCTTTCTTCTGTAATATCATAAGCGTTTGGGCGGCTTTAGGCTCGAACACGGGCGCCACCCGCTCCTCAGCCGTGGAGACCTCATCTGTATGTTTATCAGAATCATCAACTGAGGAGTTCGTAATCAGAGCACTTGCCGCGCCATAGACAAGCGCCGAGGTTATCAGCCCGACGGCGACAAAAATCCCGACAAGTACCATCCTTTGGGTGTTCATATTAATCGCGGCAATCGCCAACATCGCCATCATGGCCGCAGAACCAGTTGTAATGGCCGCAATAACTATAAACAGTTTTTTCTTGTCCAGCACGAAAGTACTATAACAACATCGCGTGGATATTGTCAATGTTGCGAGGGCAGCAGGGCAAACGCATTAGAAAAATAAAGCAAAAGATACCTATGCAATCACTCCAGCTTTGTCCCTTGCCGTCATTCCGGCTTGTCCGGAATCTTCCCTATTAGTGTGAGTTTCATGATGATTGTGCATATTCTGAGGCATAAGGACAATAGGGGTAGGGAA
>NZ_JBJUSG010000011.1:0-46963 GCF_046044395.1 Candidatus Magnetominusculus dajiuhuensis
AAAGCACGGGGGCTTTTAACTCTTTTCGCTTCTCTATGTCGGTTATAGGGCTCCCCAATAAAGCTTTTTTCACAAAGTAGCTTTATAGTGTCTGGTTGCCACTATTTATCCAGCATGTTTTGAGAAAAATATCAATATATCGTTTTGCTATATCATCCCATGAAATATTATATTTTTTGTATTGATCTTTCCCCTTTTCTATACAATGCCGCCCTAATGATGGATATGATATCAGGCGATGCACTGTTTCGGCAATCGAATCCACATTGTATGGGTCAAAATAGAGGGCAGCATCTGCGCATATCTCGCGTGCGAAGTCCAGATCGCTTACCATCAGCGGTTTGGAAAAGGCCATTGCCTCCAGGTACGTCGCAGAGAAAGATTCCAAATGGCTTGGCATTATCACGGCATCGCAGCATTGATATACGCTTGAAAGATTAACATGATCCACATGCCCCAGGTTAATAACGCCTTTCCCATACTTATTGGATTCAATAGCCTTAATAAGGCCGTTGCCATCGCCATTACTGTCAATTGTCAGAAACAGGGTTACATCAATCCCTTTGACTGCCAATAGCGCCACAGCCTCGCACAATCGCTCAATATTCTTATGGGGATAATAATCAGTCACATATAATAATTTCATTTTACTTCCACAGTTGCAAATCTCATGTACTTGTTGGTTTCCTTCGCCGGTATCTCCAGAGGTTTGTATATTTTGGTAAATATTTTTGCCTACCGTATAGATAGGACCTCTTATATTATAAACGCTTCTAATGCGCCTGTTTATTGTTTCCGTTTGGACGATAACGGCATCGGCATTAGGAAATGCCCGCTTCATATATTGCTTTAATAAATAAACCTTTACCTTCAACTTCATATCTATGCTGCCCATATGTTCTATAGGATATACCAATGGAGAGTTTCTCAACATAATAATATGCCTGCAAAACTTTAACTTAAATGGACCGTTGTTACCCATAGTAAAGAGCAGATCAGCTTTAAAAGCTTTACATATCGAAGGAATAACAACATTATCAAAGTAGAGTCTCCACACATCGTTAAATGCATGAACCGGCTCGTACAAGACCTTACAATTAGCAGTCACCGAAATATTTTCATAACCGTGCATAGCAGGCACTATTGCTATAAAATTATGTTCAGGCGCATTGGCAGGAATACTCCTGATTAGATTTAGGGCATCCCCTCTGCCTCCACCGCTTCTCAATCCTATGAAATTTAAAACTATATTCAAAGCATCCTTGACGATACAACACGCTTCACGCACTGTCCTTCGTGCCGACAACACTTAACCCTCTTGCGTTTAACCGCCGTACATCAGTTAATCCGGCCTTCTTAAACCATGTTTTACAGTTATTAAATGTGAGAGGATTATCGTATCTTGGCGACAGACTGTCAAAGGTGTCAAGCAGCGACCATTCTTTCGACACCTCGTAATCACCCGCAGCTCTGAATGCAAAGGGTAAGAATCTTGTAAAAAAAGTAAGTTTAAATTTATGTAATAAGTTCCCGAATGGGAAGAAAATATCAGTTAAAATGACAGAGATCCTATAATTAATCTTCCAACTGAGATGCTTGGTAAGTATCCTGAAATAGTATTTATACATAAAAAGCTGGAAGATATTTTTCTCATATACCCAAATTGCCAATTTACCGCTTTTACTTAGTTTCTCAGACAGACATTCAATACTTTTTTGTCTGTCCGGCATGTGTTGTATGACGCCAAGGCTGTAAATTCTATCAAATGTACCATCGCAAAACGGCAGCTCATAAATCGAAGCCTGGACAATCAGAAATTTCCTTATATCATAACCCAATGCAATAAGATTTTCTTTGCACGCATCTACTGCATTGCTGATATCAACGCAGATCACCTCGCCACCGTATTTCAAAACGATATCTGCAAACCTGCCGGCACCGCAGCCGGCATCGAGAAATAATTTATTCCCAATCTGGTTTTTTTTAAAATCTGTCTCTCTGAAAAATCTGTCTTCAGACTGAGTTAATCCCGATAAAGAGTCTATTTGCGTGCGCCTGAATTTATTCCATTGTACGCCAAAATTCTCATACTCTGCGTCAAGCGTAACAAACCTTGGGATGCCGCCTCTTATCGCGAAATCTTTTTTACACGTGATACAGCTCAATGTTCCCGTTTCGATAAGCCCATCTGTTTCAATCTCATCGTGTAATAGAAGCGGTGTTTTACATTGGTGGCAAACTAACTTATCAAGCCAATTCCTATGCATTGATTAACCTCCGGCATTGCTGATCATATCTGAATCAATTCCCGTGTACGATGCTCGTTGACATACTCACAAACTATCCCCAGCCTGCATGTCGTGCCCGCCCCATAAGCGGCTACCCACTAATACTATGACTGATGGCCATGCGTGTAAAATAAGTCTTGGTGCGGTTTGTATGTACCAAGCTGATATATTTTTAGTTTCCCAGCCCAGAAGAGATAATCCTATAAAAAGAATCATACCAAGTGAAAATATCATTAAGAACATCTCCTCTCTGGATACTCTTTTCACTGTTTTTTGAAGAAATACGGCCAGTGCAAATCCCGCCGCTAAAGAATACATAGGATGGGCAGATAGTATGTGAATGTATGATGTCCTGATAATAACATACACCTTGTGTGCTAGCTCTAATAGGCCCCCGTCCATTAGATGTGCAAATTGGCCTCCGTTACCAATAAGCATATTATGTTTCTGGTAAATAATCCATGCAGCTTCAATTAGGGATGGAAAGAAAAAAACAGCAATCAACCACCAATTCTTTCTTGAGAGCAATGAACCCTCGGACGCGGCAGCAAGCGCTATACCTATAAAAATCGACGCGATCCCTCCTTCCATCTTAAACGATGCAAGGCCGACTGCCATAAGAAGACTTGATATCAGGAATCCACGTTTTCCGGGCAGCTTCAACCATCCAACCGCAGCGGCAACTACCCCTGCGACAAGAGCCGACAAGCCGGTCTCAGCAAACGGCGCTACCATTGGCGGAAAGAATAGGAAATATAAGATTAAAGTGACTGCAGACCACATGGCATTCACCTTAAGAAGAGTAAGGGCACCAAAAATCTGGGAGGCGGTAGCGAGAATTAGTAAAGCCATAGTCCATTGAACGAACTCGTCGTGGTCAATATCTCCATTGAAAGCAAACATGATAGCGCTATGAACTGGCCATAACATTGGATATTGGTCACCTCCAATACCCGGTTTAAGAAATTGATTTGATACTATCATCTTTGCGTACATAACCCACATGGT
The DNA here is from genome assembly GCF_046044395.1 of Candidatus Magnetominusculus dajiuhuensis. Lineage (NCBI taxonomy): Bacteria > Pseudomonadati > Nitrospirota > Nitrospiria > Nitrospirales > Nitrospiraceae > Candidatus Magnetominusculus > Candidatus Magnetominusculus dajiuhuensis. Next base: position 3,297 of record NZ_JBJUSG010000011.1, read on the forward strand.
GAATGGATCCCAGCCACAGACCGGACTATAAGCGGCCTGAGCTGCATAGGATAGAACAAGCATACAACAGATAAACACTACCGCATAAGATAAGGACTTATCTTTCCACCCGGCCTTTAATACCGTATCTCGATTAACCGGGGAGCCGGATACATGATGTGTGAGTGAAAGACGAAAAATTCCCCGAAATTTCACCATTACTAAAATCGCTAAAAGTATGATTAAAGCTCCCCAAATAGTTAGTATATTGGCACTGTTAAGAGTAACTCCAATTACATAAAAACCCCACAAGGGCAAGGTTAAATAAATAAAACCCAAAAGATAGCACGTTCCGATGTAGTATAAAATACCTGCATCCTTAGCCGTCAGCCTAATTAGTTTGAGTATGAGGCATCCGGTAAACAATTCTAAAAAAACAACGCCAAGAAAGATCAGAAAGCTCTTTCCTCTAATTGGATATAAAGGAAGAACATCTTCTGGATGGAAATCCACACCGCTTTTGATTTCCTGCTTTAAAATCTGTGCCAAAGGAGTGTTATCATCCGGAAGGTTAAAATCAAACCCCTGTTTAGCGTAAACAGTTGCCCCATTAGGAAGTTCAAACTTTTTCCCTTTAAAATTTGAGAGATCAGATTCCTTCCCCGGCAATTGATCTGTTTTCGTTTTTGCAGTGTTAAAGTCTACAAGATGTGTCCAACTATCATCCTCAACAGATCTACACACCTTGAAAGGATAAAGGAAATAGTTTGCATTAACCCAATCTGAGCCCCAACCGTCATTGGGACTGATTTGGACAATTGCATTTTGAGGGAGAATCTTTTTTGCCAGGATTAATGTGCCGGCTACCGGCTGTGTAAGCCGCACATAGTTGTTATTGTCTCTGCCTCTTAGGATTTGTTTAGAAAAAAAGAATCCTATTCTTATATTTTCTACAACCTGCAGAAAGCATATAGCGGCAAGCATCATTATAAATAACTTCATTGCAATGGCCTTCCAGTCTTTTTTATTACTATACATCAAACCCTCCTTGTAATCTGTATAGAGTAAAGCTTAGTTCAAAACCCGAATAGATTTTATATTTCAGCGAAAAATGGAAATAGCGCTTAGCTCTCATTCTTTCTTTGCACACAGCATGTTATTCATGCCAAATTGAAAATACTTGTGTTTTTCAACGATTAAGCCTGTTTGCCCAAATAACGTAGCAAGATCACCGTGATTGTAGTATGTTTTGTGATCCATTACTTCCTCTTTATTCACTATATTTATTCTGTGTGATAGGAACTCTAATATAGGTTTGGCTAACTTGCTCGGAACAGTTAGCACCAATCTGCCGCCTGGTTTTAGTACCCTCTCTATTTCCCTGATGATATGAAGAGGTTTATCCAAATGCTCCAGGACTGCCAGCATTGAGACTACATCAAACTGCGAACTGGCGAAGGGAAGGGTCTCGTCAATGGTAGCAGGGCATGTGCAAATTTTCTCAGTATGAATCTCCGGCACTTTAAAATCAATTCCATATCCCTTCAAGAGGTAAGGCTCCAGCATTCTCAATAGACTATAGTTAAATCCGCATCCAATATCAAGCAATTCGCACTTGTTGTATTTCATTATCAAAGGCAATACCTTAGTCATCCTTGCCCGTCTCAACAACGGTTCTAATAATGGCTCTTTCATCAGTATCTTCTCATAAGCTCATGTGATTTTCTTTGGCAACAACATAGAAGAAAGCCCCTTTAGCACCTTCCAATATGTCTTAACCTCATCAATTGTCGAAATGGATAACAAATGATTAAGAATAAAATGGGGCCTCAAATAAAACTCCCTATAGGCCTTCTTGTAGTAGTCTTCGACAACGCTTGACTGTACGGTTGGTATTTCTAATATAGCATGAGCTAAATCATATAAGGGCCATTGCGTATGCTTAAGACAGCATTCTTTTTTTGCCCATTCAAACAATGCCGTACCGGGAAAAGGTGTAGTTATATTATATATCGCAAATTTGATACCAATTTTTTTTGAATAGTCTATAGTCTTTCTCATGCTCTCTTCAGTTTCTCCAGGGCTTCCAAGCATAAACGCCCCCCTTATGTCTATTGCCGCTTCTTTCGTCCATGAAATTATATCGTGATATTTGGAGCTGGTTACTTTCTTATTGATTGTCTTCAGTATATTTTCATCCACGGATTCAAATCCATACATTATTTGGTGGCAGCCTGCCTCTTTCATAAGTTTTAATAAATCAAGGCTAACACTGTCAACTCTTGCAAAACATGACCAACTCAAATTAATTTTTTCAGTGATCATCAGGTGGCATAATTCCTCAACTCTTTTTTTGCTTGTTGTAAAGGTATCATCGTAAAAGGATATTTCCCGTATGCCATACGTCGACTTTAAATATTCAATGTGCTCGAAGACTTTTCTTGCTGCTGTAAATCTTATCCTTGAGCCAAACATGCCTGAAAAACAGAACGTACATTTCCCCGGACAACCTCTGGACGTAATCATGCCAATTGATGGGCTATGCCTTGCCGCACCCAGCGCAGAATGATATTTATCCATCGGCAGTTTATGATAGGATGGATATGGCAATCCTTCAAGGTCAACAAAATCACTATTCATGTCATTTACGAATACTTCATTTCCAGGTGAACCCCAAGTAAGATTAGGAATATCTTCAAAACGCGTACCTCGCGCAATTTCAAGTATGGCGTTTTCTCCCTCGCCTCTTATAACCATGTCGCAAATGCCTTGTTTTATCAGTTCATCATGGAAGATGGTTGAGTGTACACCACCCATAAGAATCTTAACCGCTGGAAAATGGTTCCGAATCGCTCTGGCAATATTGGCTGCAAATTCAATCTCTGGAGTCGTTACAGTAATACCAATAACACAGTCTTCCTGCACATTTAGTGATTTTAATTTTGAGAGAATGTCATCTATACCGTAATTGAGGGCCATTGCATCAATTATTTCGGTTTCATGTCCATCTCTTTCAACTACCGCAGACAATGTGGCAAGGCCAAGTGGAGGCGTAATTGAGTTAATCACACTCCAGATATTACTTCTGACGATTGCCCTGTTGGGATTTATAAAAATAAACCGCATTATCTTAGCCCTCACATACCGTATTTTTTTTTCAGCAATCTATTCATTTAACAATCTTAGAAAAATCATCTAAACACATTATATTTTAAAATACACCAAATCGCCCTTAATCCGTCTTTCCAACCGATCTTTTTCCCTTCAGCGTAAGTTCTTCCAGAATATGATATACCTACCTCAAAGATTCTGCATTTTAATTTTGAGATTTTTGCCGTAATTTCTGGTTCGAACCCGAACCTGTTTTCTTCGATCTCGAAAGAGTGAACAATCTCCTTTTTAAATACTTTATAGCACGTTTCCATATCGGTCAATGTTAAATTTGTAAATATATTTGAAACCAGGGTAAGCATTCTATTTCCTATGCTATGCCAAAAATAAAGAACCCTGCGAGGCTCTCCTCCTAAGAACCGCGACCCATAAACAACATCGGCTTGATCGTTAAGAATCGGAGCCACTAGCTTTGGATATTCCATCGGATTGTACTCCAAATCCGCATCCTGAATAATAACCATATCTCCTGTTACAACTTTAAACCCTGTTCTTAATGCGGCGCCTTTACCTTGATTATAGTCGTGATATAGAATTTTATCCACTTTATTCTCTAACACTTTTAATCTCTCGCGAGTACCATCGGTCGAAAAGTCGTCTACGACTATAATTTCCTTATCGTCGTATGGCGAATTCCTCACGGCGTCTATTATACTGTCTATTGTTTTAATCTCATTATAACAGGGTATAACAATAGATAATTTCATAATTCCTCATCTCCTGATTGTCTTAAATCTAAAGCATAACGGTGCATTTCAATCCTACCACGCAATGCCAACCGTATTAATTAACATGATTCCATCTGTTATACCACATCTTAAATGAGAGTATATTCCATATCTTATAAACATGCTCCTTTCCATCAAAAAAACGTGCCTTTAAGGACATGGCCTCGCCGGTATCGAAGAGGTGATGCTTTTTAAGCTCATTGTCATTAATATAGTCAAAATGGTTGCCATCGTTAGCGAAGTACGAGAAATAACGAACAGATTTTACGAATCCATCCTGCCAATCTTAAATTGTGATTTGATATTCTAATCGCCACAATTCAAGCAAATGTAACAACTCATAGAGTGATATAGTTACCAAGTACGTAATCGTATTCCGACGGTATAAATGGCTCAAACCCGCCTCCATGATGAAGAGTTATCTCACCGAAATAAATTTCTCTATTATGAAAGAAGAGATCAATACGCGCAAATTTAAACTCGTCTGACAATTTTTCGGCAATGAAAAGCATTTCGTCGAGGCCGTCAGGTCTCGGCAGTCGCCTTTTACCCAGAGGATATAAAGTAGTAAATGGCAGTAAATTCCATTTAATATCATAAAAGTTTCTTGTATGATTTATATGTCTGTCAAGATCAACCTGTATAAACGCGGGTTTGCCGGAGAAGCAGAATATTTTGTAATCGATAAGAGGATTTTCTTTTGAGTCTTCCATGTAGGCTTCACAAAGAATCATTGGGACTATATCGCGATATTGATACTCTTTACCGATATCATAATAATTAGTATTTAACCATTTACTTAATTTTTTCTTTACCGCATCCATATTACATTCTTTTTTATCTGGGCAAATAATATTCCAACCCGACCCATGATTGGCTTTTAATACAAACGACGCTGGCAACTTGTCGATTTCAATCTGCGATACGTTGCCAAAAACAGCAATATTGGGTATTAGATATTTTTCTCCAACCTTCTGTTTAACAAAATTTTTAACTAAAACCTTATCCGCAATAATATGAGCATTCACGTAGCGCTGATTAACTTTCAACCAGATGGTTTTTTCATTAAATGTAGTCGGATTCTTCAGGTTGAGTATTTTAGGAAATTGCCCTTTTTTGAGATGAAGATAATAATAAAAAAAATGATTATAAAAACGATCCCTCATTAATCGCATCAAAAGTTCTTTCCAATTCATGATAAATATCCTTTCCAGCCTACAGGTGGCATGAATGAACGATTGAGTACCGGTTTTAGGCTCGTAAACCTGATTCGCTTTTCATTCATTATGCAATAAATATTCTGAAGTGCTGAGATATCAACTAACTTATTATTGCGCTCTGACTGATAAAGCAGAGGGATTTTTTCTGAATCATAACCCATTAGTTTACATGCTATTAAATCACCAAAAACCACATTATCGCTGAAGATCACCAATCTACTATCAACCGGAGAAGGCGAGAGAGGTCCATTTCCCTCACCCCCAATTACCCCGTCAATAAAAACAAGGTGTCTTCTTTGAGGCTTTTCAGAGATCAATCCATCAGTATTTGCAAAGTGCATAATGTAGGCTAAATCAATCGTCATCCGCCACGCAGTATCATTTCCATACCATGCCCCCGCTTGAATTTTATTGAACAATCTTCTTGCGATCCCTCGCAAGTTCTTATCGATTATTTCAAAAAATGAATTTAAATATTGGGGATAATTTCTCCTGTACACAAAATCGTGCAATTTCGAAAGAAGGATCTGCAAGCGACTGTTACCGGGGTATTCATCACCATTGATTTCTTTTGATCCAAAGCGATGATGCGCAAGACAATCTTTATGACCAACGCAACCTACAAAGCCTTTGAGGCCGACTGTAATTCCAACCTTTTCATGAGTTTTCAACTTTGGGACACTAAATACAACATCAGAGGACAGTATTTCTTTATTAATAATATATTCATGCCTGTGGAGTCCGTGTATTTTTTCTATCCTGTCCGGATTATAATCCGCCACTCTGAAATGAATATTTCTATTATTTTTATATAATCCGTCAAGAAGACTTTTGTTGTCCAACCTAACAATTATTCCAGCATCGATATGAACTTCTTTTGAGGATACAACCTGACCTAAAGGATTTCTTGGAGCCATAAACAAGCGAAGATCTTTTGCCGCTACTTCAACATGATTTTGTTTGTAGAATTCTAGAATTATATTAGCTCCCGTGTCTATTAGTACCTGTTCCCAGACACATGATTGCAAAGGCGCATTCCCAAAAGATATTCGTCCGTCTCCTTTTAAGGCAATATAAACATAATCAATCAATGCTCGAAGGATTGAAGCGTGAGTACATTTGGCAAAAAAATCTCTTAAAGATTCCTGTGGCCGGTGGTGATAAACAAAATTACATAGCAGAAACACTTTGTCTCCTTGCTTGATATAATTCTTTAATGGGTTCCAGTCTGGGGTGCCAAATCTTTCGGCATCATGCCCCGATTGCGCCAAGCATTCGCGCACGGCGTGATACACGCGATTTGGCTTAGTAGAAATATTCTTGAAAGGATATTCAGGATAAGACGCCGACGGAGAAAAGAATGCGTCTCCTTCTGGATAACAAAGCTGATCATTGTTAACAATGGATGCAAACATGCGTGAAATTCTCTACTTTATATGTAATGAACAGCATTTAATCGTACAGTCTGTATAAAATTCCTGCCTGAGCTGTAAGAGAGGTCAGGCTGCCTTATCATCTGCTTCAGTATCAGACTCTATCGTTTTGATTTGTGCAAGGTGTATATTTCAGTTAAACACTCCATAGGTGTTGAACCGTTACAATGTTTGCCTTGATGGGCACACCAATAGTTGTATTCATCAAGGTCTTTCTGTATTCTTCAATGGGGCAGTAAATCTTTTTACGAAAGGCTACATTGTAGAATTCCTCAAGTACAGTCTTATGCGGTCTCTGGCAAGAATCAAAGTCCCCATTTTTTTGTCGTAAATACAGAAGGCTAACATCCCATTAAAACTCTGAAGCGCCGTGCCAATTCCATAATGCCATGGTCGTCAGGCCCTCTGTGATGGAGCAAGCCCAACATGCCTCTATCCGTAACCATAGTTGCGTATTTATTGATAGTTTTCGTAAATCCTATGATGCCGCACATAAATTTTCACAAGCGCCTTTTCTCACTAATGGAGAGGAATATGCTCCCAAGAGAAACCAGAATAAATATGCAAAATATGGAAACCTTAAGGTTTCATGGCCAAAAGAATAAAACAGCACTCCAATAAGTCCGATGGTTAAATACTTCCAAAGTTCATTAGCAAAACCTGCCTTAGCCTTAGCTTTTTTCGCTCCATACTGGATAATCTTTATAAAAAATGTCGCATATAAAACAAGGCCGATAATTCCGCCCCTTGCTAAAATATCGATAAATTGAGAGTGTGCGTTGTAGCCTGAATCCAAAAAACCATTATCAACAAATCCTTCTGCGTAATATGTTACTCCCAGCTCTCCGAATCCAAAAAAGAGATGCATGGGATTGTCTAAGAGCGGTTTTATCGAACTCATCCATATCCGATACCTTTCACTATCATCTCCTCCTTCTGTTAGAGAATGAGGTACATTGATGAGCGCATTTATTCTAGAATACACTGCTCTAAAAAAATAATTATCACAGTTGCTTTTAAAATCGCCACTTACAAATGTTAGGGCTGCGACTACAATCAAAATCATTGAGCTATAAAACAGAATTCTACTCTTATTTTTCGAAAAGTATATCAACGCGATGACACTAGACAAGATTTGTATTATTATTGACCTGGTCATTGATGCTAATCCAATGAAAACTGATAAGACAAATACCATAACAACCGAGACTTTCAGAATGCGGTTATTTGTTAGCGACAATAGCGCAAAGGAGATAGTTGCCGCAAAGATGAAAACCATTATATATCTGTGAATTAAAATACCCCGCAAAGCCATCAGATCACCGCCAATCGAGAAATATCCATTAATGCCTTTAAGTATAAAATATACAAGCATTATTGATAATGTCCAGAAAATGCGTTTCATAAGTTTAAGCAAGCTATCAGTGTTATATGAATAAAAGCTCCCTATATAGTAAAAGAGTAGAAAATGAAGGCTAACCATAAAAGATTTCAATCTGTATAGTTGTGAGTTGGGATCAAGTAAAGAGTAAAAGGAGTTGATAAGAAAAGAAAGGCTCATATAAATAAAAATAATGAATATCATCTGCCTTATATCATCGGTTTCATGGTTGTTTTGCTTATGTGATGTAAATATTTCAACATTGAATATCAGCAGATTCAAAAAAAGAAAGGCACACTGAAACGGTAAAACCAACGCGCCGTCTCTCATTCCATATCCAAATGAAAAAATTACAACAACCGGCGTCAGCAGCCTCGCTTTCCACAGACGGTCTTTCATTAATCTCATCAGTCTCATAAAACTATTCATGATATATATTCCAAATAATCAGCAAATTTCCTGCGATGGATAATCCAATAAACACTTGCAACGGCAAGCAATAGGCTGAAAAACCCAGCTGTTCGCATTACTATGCCCATTGCGCTATTGCTAATGAAGTATGCGGCAAATAAGATAAGAAAACCGCTCAACAGATTTGAAATTGACACCCTTACTCCCCACTCCTTAAACGCGTACCAGAATATCACTCCTCCCCGCATTACCATCTGTACCGCAAATCCAAGGTAAATTCCCCAAGTGCCGACCAGGAGCATAAACAGTACCCACGCCAGAGTGCCGATGACACCGGTGATAAGATTAATTTTGAAAATAAGCGCCCCACGGTTATGGAGAAGATAATAACTTACACTTTGATAGTATAATATCAAGAAAATATAGGATGAATAACTTATCAATAAATATGGATGAATTTCACCGTACCCAAGCAAGTTTCCACCTAGTAAGCCTAATATATCTTTAAAATAGAGCAGCATTAGCGCCGAAATTGTACTCAATATCAAAAGCTGCACCTGAAAGACCTTGTTATTAGCTCTATTTAAATATCCCTCAGGAAACTTTGCGGCGATTAAATAAAATCTTGGGTTCCAGACATTAGAAAGCATCGAGATTGTAAGCAACAATACGGCATTAAAATTATTTATCATAGTATATTCAGCGATCTCTTTATTACTAAATAGTATCTTTAAAATCATATTCATTCCCATGCCCGACATCCACCCAATAACCACTATCCCTAAAAATGGCAGGCTCTTCTTGTAGAAGATCATGATAATTTTTTTATGGAATTTGCTTTTAGCAGCTTTAATAACAAAACTTTTAACAAAGATAAAGATCAGCAGACCACTTAATACACCTTCATAATATCCCGATATATGATCATTGTTAATTTTAGCAATTACATAACCAAGTAAATATGCCAGGAAAAATGGCACGGTCTTAAACAAGATAGCCATTCCATGCCTTTCCTGCAGTTGAAAAATGCTTGTCATTAACATGAATCTCGCGATCAACAAACCGCATAACAAAGCTAAAATGTAAACTTTTATTGAGCCAAACGCTATATTTGTCTTTAGCATATAAAGGCAAATAAGGATGAAGCAGATTGATATTATTACTGAAGATATATTAGTAACCTGCATAACACTTGAAAAGAGAGTGGAAAGTCTATTTTTAACCCTGAACCTATTAAGCATTGAGCTCATGGTCTCAATATTTCCTCCAAGAGCAAGAAGGGTTATAATCTGTTGAACACTGATTAAAATTCCAAAATTTCCGTATTCCTGCTTTGTACATATTTTAGCAAGCCAGAGTAAAGCCGCCATCTGCAACAGTTTTACAGAGACATCCGAAAGGCCGTAAAACCCGCCAGTCAGTAAAAAGCGTAGAGGTTTCATAATGGTTCTTCTTGCTAAATGCCCTTATATTTGTCTTGGACCAGCGTGAATTGGACAAATCCTATTCACAATTAAGATACTATGAGATGTACTAAACAACTGAGTTAAGTTAATGACATTGAAACCGAACTTATTAATATTAGTTTATGGATAAATGAAGACTCCAATCTTAATATCTTCTTATTCACCTATATCCCTTAAATTATCATACTACGGCGTTATCTTCACTGCATAAACAAAAAATACAATACAAATAATAACCTCTATCTAAATTACTAAGGAGTACGAATGTATGTAGAAATGATTTTCCACCAATCGGCATTACATGCGCCTCGGTCGCAGACAGTGTCATCTTGCTAATGCGCTCCTTGTAGACCACTGGTAGTATCGGCATTCCTACTTCAGTGGAACTACGGACAATTTCACGTTCTTAGCAGCTACTATAGGTTTTATGTCTGTGTACATCTTTTGTGCTACTATTTTATTTCCTTCTTCAGTAATATGCACATCATCGATAAAAATAGTTTCATCATGATCACGAAATATATTGCTGATATCATAATACTTAATGTCTGTTGATAGGGACATTAAATCATTCACTCTGTTAGTAGCAGTTTGATAGAATTCCTTCATATTCCATGTATGTGATTGTGTTTTTCGAATATTGAAAAAATTGAAATGGTCCGCTTCGTACGCTGACAATTTGTTTTTTGATGCTAAAGCAGGCTGCCAATAGTACAACACGTCAAATCTATAATATTTACCTAATGCTTGCACTACTTGTATATTTGATGTATAAACTTGTGCTGCATCATTAGCAAGCGCTGCTTTGGTTAAAATGTCATCTTTGGTCGGTATTTGATCTACCTTTTTAATATGATCAACTCGTAGTCTTTCAAGTGTTTCTATAATATAAATAGTATTTGTAAAAATACTTCTAATAGCCTGTCTATAAACATTATGAGAGTCATAAATTGACTCAAACTCTCTTACTCGATTGGTCTCATTTTGAGGAACTCCAGCCTTTTCATTTTGTATTGCAGAGAAGCTATCATTATATCCATCATAAAAAATAACAATATCTGGAACATTCCCTCTTCTTATTTCAAGCATAAGTGCAATAACCTCCTGTGAGTTAACATACCCACCTTCTCCAAAATTCAATATAGATGTATTAAATCCTTCATTTGCACACATCTTTGAAATGAATGAAGGAATAGTATAATCATCTCTTGCAAAAGTTCCCCAGGCAGTTGAGCCACCAAAAATAAACACCTTGATAGATTTATACTTAGGATCCAAACTGTCATATGTTTTTCGGAAACCGTTGCTGTCAATATTAATATATTTACCCTTAAACGATTTACGCCTAAAATAGACATAAGACTGCCAGCTCGTATGAGCAGAATCATCTAATTCTGCGATATACCCTTCCATCCACTCCTTAGTTTTTGGTAGCTCTTTAATCATTCCTTGATATACGGGAAGTAATCCGGAATGTCGCATATGTGAGTATATCTCTACTAACAACAGTGATGTTATCTCTATCATAAATAGAACGAATAATGTTGTTGATACTATAATAGAAATATATGTAAATATACCTTTCATTTTTACCATTAATAAACGTGTTTGTTGTGTCATTTTATTGATCTCCCTTTTAGATTGACTATGGGTGTCCCGAATTTTGTTGAAGTAGGTACGCCTCTACTGTCCATATTCAATACAACCGCCTCATTTTTGTCAAGTGTCTTTTGCTGCAAAGCAGCCATGAGTTGCTGAAAACTACATTCCTTCCAATCTTACACTTATAACCTATATTGGTTTTGCAAATCAGATAGTTAATTCTCTTTATAATATCGGCAACATTCCTCATTTTCCTGAGATAGAACCATCGGGATATTCTGTATAAAATCAAGGGATTTGTCATTTCGCAGTGCGCATCTCTATTTTTTTGCATACTGCCATAATTTCACCGCTAAGGAGCGAGGGCAATTTCTGGCGCAGTTTAAAAAGAAATTTATACCGCTCTCCCCAACCTGTCCACCTTACAGGTTCCCATCCGCAAGACCTCAAAAGTGTAGCAAAGGCGTCTTTAGTAAATGTGTGGATGTGCATTCCATCCCAGCCGCATGTACGCCAACTCTCAACGGGGTCGTCAGTACCTGTCTTGGGCAGCCTTCCAAGTAAGAGTATAAACCGATTTTTCAGGTACGCATAGTTTGGTACAGAACAGACCATTATCGCATTTTCACGAGCTACCCTATGCAGCTCATCAAGGACAATGTACGGATCTAACACATGTTCAATCGTGGCAACGCTGATAATAAGATCCATACTTCCGTCAGCCACTTGAGGAATAGTATCGTTCTGAGGTGTTAAAAGCTTTATCTTTTTAACCCATTCCAAATCTGTGTTATCAATAATATCCATTGCCCTTTTGACAAGCACTTCGCTTATATCTATCCCAATGAGATTGTGGAAACGGCGCTCTTTAGCGAGAGAAAATAGCAATGAACCAGAGCCAAAACCATATTCCAAAACATTCCCTGACGCACCATGGATCAATGGCAAAACTATTGCGTCCCGCCCCACCGGCCCATTCAAAGGATCCCAAAACCTCTCCGATGATTTCCTATCATAGCAATTTGTCAAAATTTCATTATTCTGCATTCGCTCTCCTATTTTCTTACAGGCTTCTGCCGACCACTATTTATAGTTGAATATATTATCACCGGACGAATTTATACAATACCTTTCTGGCTAAATTAGCTATGGGGTTTTGCTTTTCCAATAACTCAATAATGGGATATAAAAAAGTCGGCAACTCTACATACAAATTAAAGGTATCGTATAAACCAATGATTTCTTCGGCCTTCATTTCTTTTATTTCTACATTTGGAGTGGCGCCCAACTGGGATTTTATTTCAGTAGTTGTTATCAAACCTTTACTGATCAGTGTTTTTGTCAGTTCATTGTCCGGAAACGGTAAGAAAATTGAAACGATAGATGAGTTTGGCTTTGCCTCTTTGTTAAGCTTTATAGTTTCAAATACATGTTTTCTGTCCATTCCAGGCAAACCGATCATATTGTATGTACTAACATGGATATTATTTGCACGCAGGAATCTTACCGCATCAATGATTGTCTGATTGGACATTCTTCTATTGAGAACTTTCTCCCTATAGGATTGAACGCCGGATTCGACGCCAATACTCACATGAACACATCCCATAATACCAAGTAACTCAGCTACTCTTTTGCTGATAGTTTCTGGACGAACTAACGCAATAAAGGGAAGTCCAACTTCTTTTCTGTAAAGCGGGGCTAGTTTTTCAAGAAGGCTTAACGGTTTAGCCGTAAAGGTGCCGTCCTGAAAATAAAACATTTCAAGATTGTACTTTTCTTTCAATTCCGTACATTCCTGAATCAATTTGACCGGATCTTTGTGCCTGATGTATCTATTGTCACCTGATTTTCGATATACTTCTCTCATTGCGCCGGAACCGCAATAACTACAATTGTAAGGACAGCCTCTTGTTGTTTCGATATGTCCCATTCTGTAAGCATGGCCTTCATATAATCCATAGATTTGTACCGGATCGTATGAATCTAAATTCAACGTTGGATTTTTGTTGATATCCACCTTATCAGTTATGCCGTTTCTGATAATTGCGTTATCTTTTTTAATCCATAACCCTTTGATATTTTCCATATTTTCTCTTGTCTCAATTCGACTGCAAACCTCTTTTATAAGTTCTTCGCCTTCACCATTACATATCATATCAATATAAGGTTCATTTATACTATCCTCAGGATTAAGACAAACCTGAACCCCGCCGGCAATAACTTTGATTTCTGGAAATTCTTTCTTAAGAGGCGATAGCAATTTTCTTTGTATCCCGATATTAAAAGAATAAGAGGTGAACGCTATTAAATCCGGTTTGAACTTACTAACCCTTTCTTTAAGGTCGTCATATGGATTACATGTTTTAGCTTCAATGGATAAATTATCTACAATCTTCCAAATGCTGGCCTTCAAAAGGTTAGATTCCCACGGGTCAAGTAAATCAAGGTAAAAACTTGTGTCGAACACCTCTGTCATGTGACCCTCATTTTTGACGATCGTCTCCAATAGAGCCAGCGAGAATGGCACCCGTGGCCGAAATTCTCTATTAAAATAGATGAATAAAACTCTCATTGTTATCCTCCTCAATCGCTACAGAATTATTATTCTGTTTGAGTCTTGCATAAATATTCCGAAGCATCTTATGCATTGGCTTGTTAATAAGTAGTAAAACTACCTCATCTCTACCGGCAGTCTCTCGTAGAGAAACATTCCCAGATATTTCCAATGTCCTGTCATAGTACAGTTACTCATTCATACTCCTATTCGATCATTTCAGAATATTCTCGACTATATTCCCGATTGCTGTAGGCTCGGTTATTGTAATATATATCCTTATAAATTCCTCTCTGGCCTTTTGATTAACGGATAAATCAATATCGTCATCAACATGGTTCCATGCGTTTGCAACTTTGTGCTTGCAATAGTAATCTATAATGTTTTTTGATCTATCCCATCTTGGAATTAAAACCGGCTTCTTTAAAATAATGGATATATGCACTGTAGTAGAAATATGTCCTATACAGAAGTCCGCATAATATGACAGCGTAGATAGTGTTGCCTTAGAGATTATGATGATGTTGTCAGAGTTAACTTTAATATTACTTATATTCGTTCCTGGATGAAGTTTTACAACTAAAGTAACATCCTCATTTTTCAGTCTATCGGCGATTTGTTTCAAATGGTCATTCCGGTACTCATCCGTCCATCCACCCATGTTTGAATTTTCAACGAAACTATCTTCCAGATATAGGGCATATTTCCTGTTATTCTCTATCAGAGTGACAACCTCTTGCGGCAAGTCAACGATTTTAAAATCATTGCTCTTAATCTGCCGGAACAGATTCTCGTTATGGGGATTGCCAACAACAACAATCTGAGATTCTTTAAATCCAATCGCTAAGTAGTACTCCCTATATATTTCGGCGTAAACAAGAGATTTATCGGTGGCCAGTTCTTCTGTTGCAATGTGCGGCAAAAGCAATGATAATCCAGGATTTTTTGCATTGGCCCAAATGACGTTGAGGAAATGTAGATTTTTAATATTTTTATTGTCATATTTAAAACTTGAATAAATATAATTCGGTAAGACAAATCTAAAATATTTAGGAATCTTTTTAATCTTATTAACGTTTGAATTATATGCTTTCTCAATTGTCTCCAAATAGTCGGCAATCTCGTCATCCCCGACTATTACCATACCGTGCATCAAAAAGACTGATTTTATGCCCAAGGCCCTGCAGGCAAGGGTGACTGCCCGGTCCATCAACGTCTTATTATTAAGTACAAGAACAACATCTGGTTTAATACTCTGAAGCGCCTTATGGATATATTTGGTATTATAGAAACTGATATCCCGGCATAAAATACCATCAAGAACCTCCTCCTTAGCACATGTGCCGATAAAAGAACCTAAATGAAAAAGAAGTGTGCTGTGTCCCTTCTCTTTCAGTATCTTATCAAAATTTAAGAAGTGGTGAATTCCCTTTGTCCAGTAATCGAAATAAACAATTTTCATTGAAACCCCTTATGTTGATACCCACGCTTATACCATATGGTATAGTGGACCCATTTATCAAGACAAAAATTTGCCTCTTTTAAGTTACAGCAAGTCCTTATATTTTTCATAGTCCAACCCCAAATGGGCGGGTGTTCCTGAGATCCTTTTCTCCTCCTTTTTCACAATATTTTAGGCTGTGGTAATTTCCACAGCCGTGTCAGTTACTTCTGCCATAGTACACGCCCGCAGGCGTTCTGTAGCCCAACGACTGATGTGGTCTCTCATAGTTATAGAAGTTCAGGTATCTGCTTATCCCACTGCGTGATTCACGGACATCGCGGTAGTCTCTCAAATAAACCTCTTCATATTTCAACGACCTCCACAATCTCTCGGTGAAGATATTATCAATTGCACTTCCTTTGCCGCCCATGCTTACCCGAACCCTTAACATAATCCCCCTTTTAAGTTGCCTTTAATCTCCTTACATAAAGGTACTCCCGATTTCTTCCACAGCCCCCCGACCACGGAGAAATGGCACGGTAAATCTTTCTATAGGCATTGCCAATTGGAAACTGACTACACAAAATCTCAATATGACGCGGTGAGTCAGGGAAAAGCAGAACATCTGAATTTATATGAAATAAATACCGCGGCTTCCATTGTGAGTTAATTAAATCGAAATAACGTTCGATTGTAGACCGATCCATTTCTGATAGCGAGTGGCAGTTATATACGATATCAACAGTGCGATTTATCTTCTCAGCCACATCAGCTGGAACAAGAACAACCTGAGAAATGCCTTGTTCACAATTGCCGTCAAATGAAAAGCTAACCTTGATACCGCATGAAGTTAGAAAATAATATTGCATACATAACGTTTCAAAAAGGTCAACAATTATCCACTGATATTTTCCGGCAGGGTTCCGTTTGAAAAATTGATATGCTGCACCCCCATAGCCCCCACCTATCTCAAGCACTGTATCGGCAGACGAATCCAAATCTTCCAATATATTGCAAATTATCAACGCATGGCAATCATGCCGACAGATATCAGGCGAAACAAGATACTCACCAAAATAAACACCATAAGGCATTCCAACGTTTGGCATATTTAAATATTCTTCTGGTGGTACATTGGTATAATCCAACCAAGTATCCAAATCCCAAAGAATACCATTAATAACTTTTATTTGCCGTACTGGATCACAAAAATCTGAATATGTCGAGCTAACAATCCCGTAAGATGCATCTTCTCTAAATAGATTAGAGTAAATATTTGCTAATTTATTAACATCCGCAGACTTCAATGCCGCCAGATAGTTTGCTCGACGGTTTTCATTTATCCACTTCCATTCTCCATTAGCAATATTCTCTTTAAAATAGGATTTACTTGCATCAGCCAGTATCTTACTGATTACAATATCTTTATCCGAGGGTTCTTTCACTGCAATATTATTATCAGAAAATGCGTCTTTAGAAATTGTACCAACATCCAAATTTAACCTTGACAAAAGTGGATGGCTCGCCTTCTCAACGGCTGCTGTAGACCATGTATATTCGTGTTTATGAGGAAATTTAGGCAAATGGAATAAATTTTCTTTCAACATAAAACTCCTCCTCGTATCCCGATTTTTTTAGTATTGCCATAATGGCGGCTAGCGCCATTGGAAAAACCTGTATGTAAAACATGTTGTCATATGCTATCAGTAAAACTCTCATTGTCCTGTCTCCTTAGCTGGAATAAAACCCATGTTGATAGTTTTGCCTCTATCATTTATCGCTTTTCCCCCACCCTATGCTAAAGAAATGTGCTATGTCCCTTCTCTTTCAGTATCTTATCAACATTTAAGAAGTGGTGGATTCTCTTTGTCCAGTAATCGAAATAAGCAATTTTCATCGATAATCATCCATGTTATTGATACATATGGCTTATACCATGTGTGAGGCCAAATTTATTTTACCAGAATTGACCATAGCGCACGTTATCTCCACCAAGAACAAAAGTACGGCAGTCCATTTCATGAAGTTTTTCTTCCACTGAGTTGGCAATGGTGGATTTCTCAGAACTTGACAGCCCTGTAAACCATACAACTGCACTTTTATGCCCATTTTGTTATTCTCTTCTTTCTCTGGTACCTGTGGCATGATGCCAAACCGTATTATTCGCCGCATCCACATCCTTTTTAAATTTATTGCCGACTGTCAATCGCAGAGTACACGCCATGTGAGAATATCATCTTGTCGTATGTCTGCCACAGCTTTTTTGCCGACAACCTCGCTGATAAATTTGGGGCTTATTCCATTAGCGGGACGTTTAAACGTAATATCTGCCTCTTCTATTGATTTGCCTATCGGAATATCTCTTAGCGCTACGAGACTTCGTCTGGCATTTAGCCTTGCCAGGCCTTCCGATGGTATGGAGGTCTTCTTAAAACTGCCAAGAAGAGTAAACAGCCTATCTAAATTCGCATTAAATAATTTTAAGTCCACTTTGTCCATGGCATGGTAATGGTCATTACCCGGCAGTGTTTTATCGTATGTGAAATGTTTCTCTATAATTGCCGCTCCTACCAGAACAGCCGCCTCAAGGGTCTTCATATCCCTTGGCAGCGTATGGTCGGAATAGCCGATTAACTTGCCAGGATACCGCTTTTTCAGGTCAATAATCATGCCAAGATTTGCGTCGGCATCCATGGTCGGGTAACTCAGAATGCAATGAAGAAGCGCCATTGAATTTCCATGCTCCTCTATCCAGCTTATAGCCTCCTCCACTTCGTAAATATACGAGGCACCGACTGACAATATAACCGGTTTGTTAAAACGGCAGATATAATCTATAAAGGGCTTGTTGGTAATGTCCGAGGATGATATCTTGAACACATCCATAAGGTCGTTAAGAAAATCTGCCGCATCCACATCAAAAGGAGTGCTCATAAACCCTATATCCGACCTATCACAATAGCGCTTAAGCTCTTCACACTCCTTCTTCCAAAACTTATCATACTTTTTAAACAGCTCGTACTGGCTCGAAGTCGGCTCTTTGGCCATGTCCCAGTAAGCAGGAGAGTGTTTGGACGCTATGGTATGCGCTCTGTAGGTCTGAAATTTTATGGCGTTTGCTCCACCCTCTTTGGCATCATCAATGAGCCGTTTGGCAAGATCCATGCTGCCTTCATGATTTACTCCTGCCTCCGCAATAATGTAAGGGCGTGACAGACTGGCATCAAATTGATTATAAGTGTCAAAAAGTTCGCGTATTTTCATATTTGCACCTGATAGTATAAATCCCTACTCATAGTCTTCAATAAGATTAAGAATCATCTTCAGAACTTTTTTCTTATTTTTTGAGAAGTTAGATAATCTTACTCTGTAAAATAATCTCTGTCTATACTTTACGTCCAGCACAAGATCTTTCAGCCGCTGCAGAACAACCCGTTCGGTCACTCCATTTTCATATATGCCAACGGGAATAAACCCGTTTGCTTCATTGGCAAAAGGATGACGTGTTTCCCTGTCGTTTTGGGAAATAATTATGCCAGTGATGTTCATGTGGGCAAGTTCGTAGACCGTTCGGCCATTTGACGAGATCGCTATTTGTGTCTTCTCCATTATGCTAGATATTACTCCGGTTGCAAATGTAAAAAAAACTTTATCGTAGTCCAGAGCGGCAATAATCCGGCTGAGTTCATCCTTAAACAAATAGCCAGGCCCGGCAACTATGTAAATCATTATGCCCATTTCTTTGCAAAAGTCAAGTATTGTAAGAAGAATCGCTGTTGTGAGGTTAATCGGATCTGTTCCCCCAAATGTTACCAGAATGCCGGTAACGTCTTTTTTAAAGCGGTGCGGTTTTGCGTTATCAAACTCATCCCGCAAAAAGTAAAAGCCTCTTCCCCATTTAATGTTCCCGTCCGTGATTACGGACGTTTCATATAACTCATTGAAAGTAATATCCGATAGGGCTGCTCCAGAGCCGACATCTTCGAAATTGACAATTTTTATGCCGGCGTCTTTCAGCCTGAGGACGTATTCCTTTTCTGTATCGAGTATATCGTTGATAACCAGATGCGGCCTGATAGAGAGTATCTTATCAACCATATCCCGCTTTTCTACTGCCTCTATCAAATAATCATTGCCGGCGATTTTGTATACTGCTATGGAGTTTTCAGTGTCTGTAATGAACCGTATCTCATGGTCTGATATCTCATGAGCAAGAGTCAGAGAGCGGTAAATATGCCCCATTCCTACATCATCGCTGCCGATGACCCTGAACAGGATTTTCTTCCTTTTCAGAAGTCGTGAACATATCCACCAATCCTGGTAACTCTTAATTTCTACTATATCATTATCAAGTAAAAAGGGATGTATATTCAGCTTATCCTCATTGTTTTTGATTAGAAGTTCAGATTTGAAAATTGAGAAAGACTTGACCGCGGTAAAAACCTTTTTACAGGAATCATCAAGCATAATGCTTTTAAGCCCATTGTCCGTGGGACTGAACACCCGGTGCAGCTCCTCTTTTACTGTAATCAGCACATCCCTCTCCTTGTTCAGAAGAAGTTCCTCGTATGCTTTCAGGACAATGGCTTTCGTAACTAATGGAGTATACGCCCAAAGAAGAATAACGTTTTCGTATTTCTTGGCAACTCTCACCAGAAAAAATTTGAGCACCTTTAACACATCATCTAAAGTTAAACGCAGATACTTATTGTAAACAACATTTACTCCATAGCGAGTACTTATAAGTGTTATTTCCTCCGAGTCCGTTACAACATACACATCTTGTAACTCAGCTATGGAGGCCGCTTTATCTAATGCTCTTTGCAACAGGGTAATGCCATTGAGCTTTTTAATCAGGTCATCTGGAAATGCTACATTTTTCTTTACGGCTGGAAGTATTATGCAGAACTCTTTCATATTCTCCTTGTCTAAAGCAACTCTTTTGCAGAGCTCACCATATATTACAGTCTTTCGTTATCAAGACAGTGCCGGATAGCATTTCTCATTTTGTTTGCTATGGTCTACTCTTTATATATCAAAACCACGGTGCAGATGGCTGTTTATGTTTAACAAATCCAAGTTATGATCCAATAGATGTATTACACTTTCCAACGGAAATAAATCCCCTTCATTTTCCAGTAGTTTGAAAATTTGACGCACCAGCAAAATATCCGCCTCGTAATCAACGGTTAAATAATAATTAGGTCGTACTATATTAATAGGAGCATTTACTTGCAAAATGGAAAATTTATCCCGATTTTCATAAAAGTAAGGCACCGTATGTTCCAAATGGACAGGATTCAAAGTTTCTTTGTGTGCTCTATCCAATGCCTGTAACTCAATCAAATCAGCCGCGCAGCCATAAGGCCAACCTGCGCGGTTACTTGCATACATAAATTCATGAGGATCTGCCTGGTGTAAGTCCATCAGATGGTTGCAGCATTTTGGATCTACAAGAGGATCATCACCAGTCACCCGAATAATATAATCGATTTTGAACTCATGGGCACAATCAATAAACCTGGCCATAACATCGTTTAGATTTCCACGAAAGCAATTGAACCCATTTTGTTTACATAAAGCTTCTATCTTATCGTCTTCCGGCCTGTCGGAAGTCGCAACGATAAGTTTTCTGATGCGACTTAGCTCCCTAAGTCGCTCTGCCTGACGTAATAACATGGGCTTCCCGTCGATATCATTCAACACCTTGCATGGAAGCCGCGTAGAGCCAGTCCTTGCTTGAATTATTATTCCGTACTGCTCGTTACTCTTATATGGCATATAATCAAATCTATCGCTATTATTTAAAAAAATCTATGGTTTTCTTCAATGCCTCAACTTTTGGAAATGCTTCAGCTTCGCTTTCATAGTTTGTTACAAACTGCATAAGTTTAGGTTGTATTTCCTCGGCTACCGGACATAGCCCCCTATGATATTCCAAACCCGCATAATAGTACGGTGCTCTCTTTTTATAAATCTGTGAGGTCATGAGCGTCTCTTCATAACTTAAAGACCAAGCTGCGTATATTCCATCCCCTCCGAACTCTATATACTTATCTCTAAAGTCATGCCATGAAATATCCCCATGTTCAAATTTAGCTGCAAAGCACCAATAGCTATTAATATAGTCGGGAGGAGTAACTTGAGCCACCAGATAGCTACACCCTTTAATAGCCTCTTTATACATGGATGCTATTTTAATTCTGATGTTTATGAAAAAGTCAATTCTCTCTGTCTGTGCTAATCCTACTGCTGCGGCTACTTCGGGCATTCGATAATTAAATCCAAAAGCATCATGACGTTTGTAATTAGGATCCTGGAAAACACCCTTGTTAAGCCTTATGCGACCGTCAGTGGCTTTCATAATAGCATAACCCAAGCTTCCGAATTTTCGCATCTCAATCGCAAGGTTCTCATCATCTGTTACCAGAATTCCTCCGTCACCTGTTGTAATATGCTTGGAGTCTTCAAGGCTGTAACTAGTTACGTCCGCGATAGCACCTATCTGTCTGCCTTTGTAAACTGCCATATGAGCCTGCGCAGCGTCGTTAATGACCTTGATGCCATGTTTCTTCGCAATTTCCATTATAGGGTCAATGTCGCAACACAATCCGTACAGTGAAACGGGCATTATAGCTTTCGTCTTCTCAGTGATCTTTCGCTCTATATCTCTGGGGTCAATATTAAAGGTATCTCTGTCTACATCAGCAAAAACAGGAACTGCGTTTTGTGCAATAATAACAGCTGCATTGCTCATTACCGTAAGTGGAGGAATAATAACCTCATCTCCAGCGTTGACGTCAAATGCGTGCAATGCCGCATGCAAAGTTGATGTCCCCGAATTGAACGTTATTGCATATTTTGCACCTACCTTATCTGCAAAGGCTCTTTCAAAACGATTGTTCATATTTCCTGTAGTGCCTGCTCCGAATCCAGAGTCAAGAACTTCTCTGATATATTGAAATTCTCTTTCCCCAAACCGCCATCTGTTATTCATCGTTTTTCCCCCTAAAAATTATTATGTTCTATATCATTGAAGCAATGATGATATTTCAATACCTCTGATGCTCGAAATGCTCTGTAAACTGTAGTCGCGAGGGAAAATAAGCACCCCGGATAGAATGAGGGTTTGAGCTTTTCCCCATGCGCGATTCGAATTTGTATAAACAATTTCTGACATACCGACAATCTCAGCTTAGAGGTACAACTCCTTTTTTTTAATCAGCCAATCGGTGATATCTCCGATAGAAACCCACACAACACAATCTTTACAGACTTTGTACTTATCATAATCATTATTAATCTGCGATTGACGCGCCTCTTTTATCGCCTGTGATTTCCAAATTTGATGAATGGTCTGCCGCCTCACATCCCCAACTTTTATCTCTGTATTCCAGTCTACTGAACAGACCGTTGCCTCGCCATTCCAATTGATCACAAGAGAATACCACATGATAACACATGGATATCTAACGGGCGCGGTCTCATCTGTTACAGATATATTTTTTATTGCACCGCTCCAACTGTGAATTCCAGTTACCTGTACCATATCTGCCACATTAAGCCACTTTTTGTGAAATGCCTCAATCTCCTCATGAGAGACATCGCTGAATTCCATTATTTTCACTCTCACAAAAGGGCTTTTTCGTTTCAGCTCAGTACGCCTCTGAAAAAATCGCCACACCTGCTTCTCTACTTTTTCCAGACAATCAACTCCTTTCTGTTTTTTATATGTATCAGGCCATGCTGCATCCAGACTTACCGTAATATCGTCTATTCCACTATGTAGAAGCTCTTCTATGACGTTATCTGTCCAACAAAGGGCATTAGTGTTCATATGGATCACTTTTGCAACATTTTTCTTCTTCGCATATCCAATCATATCCATAAAACGAGGGTGTAAAAACGATTCCCCATCCTTGTGAAAATTTAACATAAGCAATTTATCGTATTCGGATGCTTCATCAATCAGACGAACATACAGATCCCAATCCATAATACCAACTCCCTTGTCAGCGCTCTCTCTGGGACAATAAACGCACTTCAGGTTGCAGCGGTTGGTCGGCTCTATGTTGATGACGTTTGGAAAGTTGGCATTAACAACGCGTTTTATAGTGGAAGGTTTCAGACACGTCAGAGTCCCCTTCACGTAGTCATTATTCAATACCTTATAATACTCAGGTGTTGGCCCTCTTCCCAAAATATCACTCCTTACTTTCTGGACTTAACAGCTTTGAAATTGCCCATGCAGAGTTGATGTGGGCTGCGACTGAATTTGAGTCATGAAATCCATGAATATACATAACCATGCAATCAGGATAAAGTTGCCGTGTTTTTGCTGCACATGTCACAATATGGACTTGCTTTCCAATTACGTTCCGTTACAATTTTCCTATATTTCTCCATTTTTGAACTATGCCATATTTCATATAGACTATTCACCTTTATGTTGCCGACAGACTCGTTCATTAGTGTATAGCAGCAAGGATAAGCATTTCCATCACCACGAATTATAATGCGCTCAAACGGATTGGAACAGGAATACTCTTCTTCCTCTAAAATGACAGGACGTATATCAAGAAACCGAGCAGTATCTGTTGGAGCAGTATAACGCTGAAAACAAATATGATCTGCCCTGTCTTTCCATTGGTTCAGAAATGCTTCCTGTTCGTGCTCATTTAATTTTGTGACTACAAAACTCACCCGTAAAATTGGTAGTTTTGAGTTTAGTTTCTCTCTAATCTCCAGGAATTTATCTGTGTTGCTTAAAACTTTTTTAAACGAATCAGATCTGGATGATCTCATCAATGAATATGTCTTTTCCGTTGCTGCATCAATGCTTACAAGGAGTTTAGTAAGTCTGTTATCTATGAGACCACGCGAGATATCTTCATCTAACAATAGGGCGTTTGTATTCATCATAATATCCATAATCCCTTTCTTAGAGGCATACGCAAGCCTGTCGATTATGTTCTTGTCAAGCAGTGGTTCATTACTATTGTTCAGAGACAGAGCTGGCGAATTATGCACGATCATTTCGTCTACTACTTTTTCAAATAATTCTGACGATAAAATGCCTGCATACTTAACTTCATCAGAAAGCACTTTATCAGATTTATAGCACATGGTACAATGGTAATTGCACGCATGTTGAGTTTCTACAAGAACAAATAAGGGGAAATCGGTTAAAATCTCCTGACGGGTAACTTGATCCCATATCCTGCGATACTCCATATACTTTCCACCTATAATATTTCCTATATATGTATCTAAACCTTCTGGATATTTAAAATAATCCTTCTGTCTACTAAACATAACATCCTCCATTCATTAAGATTAAAGAGGTCTGCCCGACCTCTGTCGAAGTAGCATCACATCTACTATCCACAGAAAAGAGTATAGTGGACCCATTTGTCAAGACAAAAATTCACCTTTTTTAAGTTACCGCAAGTCCTCATATTTTTCATAGTGTCCAACCCCCAAAGGAAGCGGATGTTACGTCCAAGGTCCTTTTCTCCTCCTTTTTCACAATAATTCGCAGTAGCAGAGGCTAAGGGGTCTTTGTGTATTGCTCATCGATTAATCGCAAAGAGCTTCTATATCGTAAGTGCCCACTACAGGCTCGTAGTACATTGCTGACCGTGACAGCCATAAAAGCACGGACTGTCTTGCTATTGGTATGGATTCATTTGTCCCGTCGTTGAGCATTCATCCTGTCCTTATCATTTAGTTCTGGCCAACCTGCCTGTATAACTCATCTATAAGCTCGTCCTTTTCCTTATATATGATGGAATATGTGAAATCGATAGTTTTTCTATAACAACATCTTTCCCATCAATGAATTCATCAATCGCTTGTGTTTCGCCAGCAACTACTCCAAAATCATCAAATACTACTAATCCACCCCTTACGACCCTTTCGTATAGATTATTTAGAATGACGACTGTTGGTTTATAGACGTCAACGTCAATATGCAAAAGAGCTATCTTGAGTTCGGGATGTTCGGAAAGGTATTTCGGTATAGTAGCGCAAATATCACCTTGAATAAGCTCATAGTTTCCTATTGACTTATGTATGAATACTTTCCTCAATTCTTCAATAGAAATCCCTTCGCCAGCCTCTCCTTCAAATTCTTTAATGAATTTTTGGTCAGCTGGACTCTCTTGATCGGGAAATTTGCCAAACGCATCGAATCCAATGATTTTGCGTGAATATGGGCTTTCGAGAATTTCTCTGAACGTGCTGAACCTTAACAGAGAAGCACCTTTGTAAACCCCGCATTCGATGATGTGACCTGGCAAGTGGATTATCGATTTGTAAAGATCATAATGAGCCACCATCTTTCCAAGTCTGGTGATATGGCTTGTGAGATAGAACCCATTCTCATATTCCCACTGCTGTTCAACGTTAAATCCGAACAATGCCATAATATCCATCCTCCTTAATTTTTGTTAAGGAATAATCTAATTTCAACAGTTTTGTATACACTTGCGTACTGTTACAGCAATGGCTTTACAACGAGAGACCTTTTCTAAAATATCCTCTGCCTTTTTTGTCCACACAAAGGGTTTAGTGGCCTCGTTGTCCAGCCGGACGAACTCCGCCGTAGATGGTGACTTTGGCAAACTCGTTGTAGACTAAATCTAATTTTTCTTCAGCCAGCAAATCAATCATATCCTCCACAAAATAGGGATGGACAAGGGGATAGTTTCCATTTCTTTTACAAATATATCACTTTCGGTAATTGCAACAGCGTTGCTTAATCTACCTATGATGTCGGATTTGTCTCCCCTGAATATTTTCATGCCAGGCTTTTCTGCCTCGCCCACAAGAAAGTCGTCCTCAGACAAACCGCTTCTTGCAAGAATGATATCCCCGACAGAGAACACCCCCTATAATTACCGTACTCCTGCCATGATAAAGACTATACACATAGGTTGACTCAATAACCGCACTTACTTTTTCCATTTAATAGCCATTTCCTTATAGGTTTTCAAGATATTGCTTTACGCATTCGACGCTACCTGCATTTACCACCTTGGTTGTAGGTTTATGATCATTCAGACAAACACCTTCTTCTCTTTACTTTCTCTAAAAATTCCAGGAAAAAAGCAAGAAAAACGCCAGAAAAAAGACCTGTCAGACCAGCTAATAAAATCTTCTTTTTAATGTCAGTTTTAAACGTAATCTTCGATTCAAAAACATTATCCATAAGGCTGATTTCTTTTTTATTCTCTAATTCTTTATTTTCTAACTTTTTATTTCCTAATTCTTTAAGCTCTAACTCTTTATTTTCTAATGCTTTAAGCTCTAACTCTTTATTTTCTAATGCTTTAAGCTCTAACTCTTTATTTTCTAATGCTTTAAGCTCTAATTCTTTATTAATCTCTAACTCTTTATTTTCTAATTCTTTAAGCTTTAACTCTTTATTTTCTAATTCTTTAAGCTCTAATTCTTTATTTTCTAATGCTTTAAGCTCTAACCCTTTAAGTTCTAATGCTTTTCCACCCAAAGTTCTTTCCCACTCCATAATAACTTGATCAGATGACAACGGATTGATCATAATATTAGCTGACTTATTCTTAACTAACATATCATAAACAGTTTCTTCCATTTTCTTTGCTTTTATAATATTGGCTTCCAGTAGCACTTTGTCTCTCTTAATGGCCTCTTTTTTAAGATTTAGAGCCTCTTGAGCGAGAGCCTTTTTTTTAAGATTTAGAGCCTCTTTAGCAAGAGCCCTTTGTTTAAGATTTAGAGCCTCTTGAGCGAGAGCCTTTTTTTTAAGATTTAGAGCCTCTTTAGCGAGAGTCCTTTTTTTAAGATCTATAGCCTCTTGAGCCTCTTTAGCAAGAACCTTTTTTTTAAGATTCAGAACCTCTTTAGCGAGAACCTTTTTTTTAAGATTTAGAGCCTCTTGAGCGAGAGCCTCTTTATTATTTTCATGGCCATTATTAGTAACGAAAGTATTATTTAGGTGTGCGATCAGCTCTGATATTATTTGATTGATATCAGGGTTATTTGCCTCAACTGCAATTTTCAGTTTATCTGCAGATTTTACACTTAAAAAATTCATTGTTAATACTGAAACGCCAGTCTTAGGTAAAATTGTCTTTAATGCCGCCGGATCAATATTCCCAAATATGTTCAATAGTTCATCGGCTGTCATTGGCGATGTGTTTAAAATGGCTTCACCTTTATATATGTCAGGCGGCTTAGGTTGAAAAAATACTACAAGAGCCGTTACTACCATAAATATTAAAGATAAACTGATAATAAGCTTTATTCTTTTCATAACTACTTCCCAATAATAATAAATATCCATCTTATTATACCGTATTTGCTCTTCCGACATTTGTCCCCCCTCTTAGCGCTGCTCTAATTAAACTGCGTTGCCCCAAAGCATTGCATACGGAAAAACTTAGTTTTTGCCATTAAGCCGAATTTCTATTACTTCAAGAAAATGCGGACTCTCGTTAAGAAAGCGAATTTGAGCTATTCCTTTGAGAAATATAACAACGGCAGCGATAACAATGGATTTACAGGCCTTCTTAACTACCCTCTCCCCGAGTGCATGGTCACGAGATATGTGCTTCTTAGCCAAATAGGTCGTCAGGCTCGTAAACGGTACGCCAGAAATCGCAGCGATGGAAAAAAGGACTTTCATCTCCCCGTACATCGTGACAGTAGGCTTCCGCCCCACGGTAACCTGAAACAGGTAACTAGTGACAGTGGTAATCATCAATCACCAATCCCGCAAAAAATCAATGAGCTGCTTTTTAATAAAGAAATTGCCATATTCTCATTACGTACAGAAGAGGCAGGCGCAGTTCCCATGCAATACTATGCAAGGCTCCGCCTTTTTCACTTACATATCCAACTCGAAATACGTAAGTAAAACAATATGTTACTACCCAAGGCAAACTTTCTGCCTGAACGCCAGCTAACCGCTAAACAACCTCTGCGCCGGAAGCCTCTATTTCAACAGAAACTCCCTGCTATAATGACGGCAGGAACGCCTCTCCCTGAGCTTCTACCTACCCCTCCAGAACCTTGAACTCGTGTCTTGGTCTGACATGCAAGACCATACAAAGCCTACTCCGCTTGAGGCATACACATCAATCCATCCTGCACAATTAACAATCCGCTGCTCTCCAACGAACCATAGTGTAGCGAACTGTCACCAAAAAAGTCAATATGTTTTTCTCAGGTGTTTTTCTCAGGTTGTCAAGCCCCAACGGTAAATTTATTCTCCATATCTGAAAAACTGAGCGGGATAAGAGAAGAGGGGATTGCCTCTGAAAAGGAATCCCCTCTGTGTTTAACTGGATTTAAATGGGCGCTTAGTGCGCCTTTACGGTTGTGTCCGCCGGTTTGCCATACTCATAAGGCCCATCGGTAATTGTGGGAATTTGCTCGAAATTGTAAAACGGTGGTGGCGATGGAATCTGCCACTCAAGCGAGAGTGAGTTCCACGGATTGGCCGGTGCCTTCTCTCCCTTTATCGCCGAATGGACGAAGTTATAAAGGGTCATGAGAAATCCTGCGATAGTGATATAGGAGAATATTACGGCAATTCTCATCTCTCCGGCGTACTGCGACGGCAACTTCCAGTACCTTCTTGGAATGCCGTCATAGCCGAGGTGAAACTGTGGCAGAAAGGCAATCATAGCCCCAATGAGGGTTATCCAAAATGCCGTCTTGCCGAGCTTTTCGTTGTACATCTTGCCGGTAAACTTAGGGAACCAGTAGTATATCGCGCCCATGCACAACATGGACATGCTTATTGCCAGCACGTAGTGGAAATGCGCCACGACCCAGTGCGTGTCATGTACCTGAATGTCAAAGCCGAGCAGTCCGTTTGCTATGCCGGTAACTCCGCCAATCGTAAACAAGGATATAAACCCAAGGGCGTGAAGCATAGGGGTTTTTAAGTCTATTGAACCCTTGTGCAACGTCGCCAGCCAGTTAAATGTCTTAATGCCGGTCGGTACTCCAATTGCAATCGTACCCCACATAAACACTACCCTTGTCCAGTTTAGGGTACCGGCGACATACAGGTGATGTACCCAAGTCTCAAACCCCACGACTGTGATTATCATTATGGCAATAGCCATGCTGGTGTAGCCATAAATCCTCTTTCTTGAAAAAGTCGAGATTATGTCCGACACTATGCCAAACACCGGAAGCGCTACCACATAAACCGCCGGATGGGCGTAAAACCAGAACAGATGCTCATAGAGAATCGGACTTCCACCCTTAGTGCCGTCATAAAAACTCGTCCCAAGGTACTTGTCAAAAAGCAGCAGGGTAACCGCGGCGGCCAGTACCGGAACGCCTACGAGCTGTATGATAAACCCTCCGAAAAGTCCCCACACCGTGAGGTTCAGCCTTCCCCAAGTCATCCCCGGCGCCCTTAGTGTGATTATCGTCGTGATGAAATTAACCGCGCCGGCAATACTTGATGCCCCGAGCAGATGCACCGCAAATACATAAAACGCGGTATTGGCCGGGCCTACGATTGAATAGGGCGGATAACCTGTCCAGCCGGTGTCAAGCCTTCCCGGCAGTATAAGCGCCATAACCGCTATCAATCCCGCCCCAACATACAGCCAGAAGCTGAGGGCGTTGAGCCGCGGAAAGGCAACATCGTGCGCGCCTATCATCAGGGGTATCATATAGTTGGCAAGAAACCCAAGCAGCACCGGTATCATCCAAAACAGCACCATTGCCGCGCCGTGAATCGTAAAGGCCGTGTTGTAGAGGTCGGCGTCAATTATCACTTTTTTGGTAATATCAAGCTGCTCCGTTCTCATTATAAACGCCAGAAGCAACCCCACTACGAAAAACACCAGCGATGTGACCAGATACATAACCCCAATCTTCTTATGGTCTGTCGTCAGAAGCCACGACTTAAACCCAGTAGGTTGTGTACTCATATTTTTAGCCTCCTTTATTTTAATGTGTTTATGTAAGCCGCGATAGCTTCATATTCTTCTTTGGCCAGTGCGTTGGGGGGCATTATGTGGCCGAACCCCTTTACCGGCTTTGCCTTCGGGTCTGCTATTTTCTCTTTGACGAATGCCTCGTCAATGACGACTTTCGTGCCGTCTTCCAGTTCCTGGGACTTTCCTATGACGCCGTTTAAGGCAGGGCCAGCCTTTATCTCACCAGCTATACCGTGGCAGCCAAGGCAGCCAAGCCGCTCGACAAGCTCCTTGCCCTTTGTCTCAGGCGTGAGGGCAGCCACTGTTGTGCCTTCGCCCTTTTGCTTCTTAACCCACGCGTCGTAGTCCTCTTGTTTCATCACAATAACCTTTGCAAGCATAGACGAATGCCCTGAGCCGCAATACTCCGCACAATAAACTGGATACTCCCCCGGTTCCTTTGCCGAAAACCAGAGATATGTGTTCTCGCCCGGGACCATGTCCTCGCGGGTTCTAAAGGCCGGCAGGGCAAAATCGTGTATCACGTCCTTGCTTGAAAGATTTACCTTTACGTTGCCCACGGGTACACGCAGTTCGTTTATTGTCTTAATCCCCTCAGGGGAGTACATCTCGAAGCCGTACATAAAACCAACCGCCTTGACCTCGATATGGTCCTTTGGCACGTCTCTCAGATCATTAAAGACCGCCCACGACTGAACTCCGAGCATAATGATTATTATCATCGGAACTATCGTCCACAGAATTTCAAGGGCGGTGTTTCCCACTATGTATGCTCCGGTTTCGTCCTTGTGCCTTCTCTTGTATTTAAATACGAAGTATATGAGCGGCACAGTAACTACCAGGTAAACGACTATTGACACCACCGCCCACGTCTTAAAGTGATTGTTCCACGCCTTGACAGGGTCAGCCACTCTTTCGGCTGCCGCTGCCGCATATGGCAGCGACACAAACAGCGCAGCCGTTAATAATCTCACCATTTGCTTTAGCATCTTCTACCTCCTGATTTTTTAAGGGCTGAGTACTTCAGCCCGTCTTTGCTTTTTCAACTTCCTTGAGTATAAGAAAACTATTACCGCCGTAAAAATAGCGAATACGAATCCTATAGTTTCAAGGATGAAGATCATGTTTATCCTGTAGCCGCCAATCTTTGTGTCATAAGTATAACACGCAAGGGCAACTTTGCCTACCACAGGGAACTTGCCGACTTTGCCGTCCGCGGCCTCAATCAGCGCCAGTCTTACGTCCATTGAGAGCGGATAGAGGCCGAACAGGTACCTCATAACCTTACCCTCCGGAGACAGAAATATATACACGTTTGGATGCACGAAGACCTTGTCCAGCGTCGAATAAAAAAACCTGTAACCGATGGCGTCTGTAAATCTTTTGGCCTCCGCGTCAGTCGTTACGGCAAACACCCATTTATCGAAGGACTCGGGCAGGGTGCCCTTCATCTTAATCCGCAGGTCATTGCGGAATTTCTGCGCGTCCGCCGGTGTTTCCCTGCCGTCGAAACTCAGCGTTATTACGTTGTAATCCTCGCCAAGCCTTAGTTTAGCGTCCTTCAGGGCGGTGGCCAGTCCCTCGTTCAGCACAGGGCACGACTGGGCGCACCTATAGTATATTATGGACAGGATAAACGGTTTTCCAGCGTATTTACTGAGGGTTATGGCGTTGCCCTTGTCATCGGTCATGCTGATGTTCGGTGCCGTTTTGCCCAGATAGTCGTCCTCTTTTATCTTCAGCACAGACGGGTCAAACTGAGTTGAATCGGCTGATGGCCCAAAACCCCACGCATGAGTGGCGGCCAATAAGCACACGATTAACAAGATACGCGCTGCTTCTTTCATTGCCCTGCCTTAAGATACGGAACCACATATATCAACGACACGACCAAAAGCCAGACTATATCAACAAAGTGCCAATATAACCCTGTCACCTTCACCATTGTCTGGCGGTTCTTGCCGATTTTAGCGCCAGCCGCCAGAATCATACAAAATATCTGCATCAAAAGGCCGACGATGACGTGTGAACCGTGAAACCCCGTGATGGTGTAGAAAAACGTCCCATATTCATTCGTGCGGACGGTAAAGTTTTTCTCGGCTATCAACTCATGCCATTCGTAGGCCATGAACGCCATAAAGAGGGCGCCTAAAATCGTTGTCATTACCAGCCAGCCTTTGAATCCCCCCATGTCGCCATGAGCTAACTTCTCCTCGGCGTTATGTATGGTAAAACTCGACGAAAGGAGGAAAATTGTCATTAACACCGCAAGGCCGATAGGCGGCACGCCTTCGGGGGTGTTGGCCGGAGGCCATAGGTCTGTAAACAGCATGGCATACAAGTACCCGCCAAACAGCCCGCCAAACAGCGCAACCTCCGATACTATGAACACTATTATCGCTAGTTTGCTTAACCCCGCATCCTCCTTTTTGGCGTGTACCTCGTTAAGCCACCCGAAAAGCCCAACAATCAATACCACTACCGCCACCCCGGCAAGCACAAGCCCCACTGAGGACAAACCCCACGAGAACGCCGTCATAAACGATATAGGTATCAGAAACGCCCCTACCGCCGTTATCAACGGCCATACGCTTAGCTCTACCTGGTGGTGTACCGCTTTTGTTCCACCGTGCATGACATTTTCCATTTCTTAGCCCCTCCTGATTGTTATTATTGCACTCCTGATGGAGTTTTGCCTGTGACACTGTTTTCATATTTTTTTGCCAGTGTTGCGAAGTCAATTTGTTTTAACCGCTGTTGCACCATCTGTTTTATCTCAAGCCAGATGGGAAATGTTGGACAATCCTGCATCAACTCACACCTGCCCTCTTCCGTTGTACACTTGTTTATCACTATTTTCCCGCTTATGGCCTCAACCACATCAAGTACGGTTATGTCGCATGGGGCTTTTGTCAGGACAAACCCGCCTTTTGCCCCTCTGATTGACTCTACAATACCGCCCTTTGTCAGTTTTTGCAGTATCTTTGCCAGAAAACTCGCCGGTATGAGCTTCTCTTTAGCTATCTCACTAATGACAAAGGTTTTTTCCGGATTTCCCGACATAAACAATATACACCTCACCGCATAGTCCGTATCTCTGTTAATTACCAAAGTCCACCCCCGAAATCATAGCTGTTAATGTTACCCCCTCATAGCTTCAAATGTACCCAATTGCCACGATGGATTAAGATATATTAAGAGGACTTGTGTTGTCAAGTATTTTTTTGTGGTTACCATAGACTTGACTTTTGCTAAAAAACATTTATATATTACATACGTGAGGGTGTGCGTTAAAACGAGGCTGTGTTTGTACGTATGTGTACATATGGAGGGGCAGAGATGGTAACGCCGCGGCATAATATGAGAACACTTCAGATGTCAAAATATAATGTGTGTTGTTCGGCCCTGCGCGTGTTGCTGTTGTGTGGTGTAATGGTGTCGGTTGTGATATTCATAGCGGCGGATGCGTTTGGCTACACAGACCTTTGCGGCTATACATGGACACAGCACAAGAATATCGGACTGGGATCGAATAACTATGGACAGGGATATTGGTGGAGGGTAGCTGCGTCAGATAATGGGACTAGCCTCGCCGCGATAGAATATGGGGGATATATTTATACGTCAGGCGACGGTGGTGACAATTGGACAAAACAGACAACCGCCGGACAGAGGCCCTGGTACTCAATTACGTCGTCTGCTGATGGAAGCCGCCTTGCCGCCGTTGACAGTGATGGTTCTTATTCAGGACATGTTTGGACTTCGAATGATTATGGCGTTTCATGGACCAAGGATAATATCACTCAGGCCAGCATAGTGCCCCACAGTTTTAACTGGGTGGCTATAGCCTCGTCAGCCAGTGGGGCAGCCCTGCATGCCCTGGATTACGATGGCAATGTTTTTAACGGCGTATCGGCAGACGGTGGCAACTGGACCTGGACTGAAACCGACAATACCACATTCATTTGTACCTCGACGATACCCCGCTGCCAATTTTACTCAATAGCGGTGTCACGCAATGGAAGCATCGTAGTTATCGGCACTACAAACGAATTTCTTTATGAATCGTCTGACGGCGGTACGACATGGGTAAGAGATGTTGAAACTACCGATGAGGCGAAGCGATACTGGTGGGGCCTGGCGAGGCCTTTGATTTTGAACAATGCCGTTGCGGTATTCGGTGTGGATGGCGTTGGGGGGAATGTTGTACCTGAGGACGATGAAACACACATAGCTAACATGGGCAGCACAAACCTGACATCTATCTCATGGTCTGATTATCTTGATGAGAATGCCGGTGCTCAATTATATTTCACCGTTACCGATTTTGGTTTTGGCGGCTCTGGCGGGTATATTTATACGACGCCTACATACAACACGACCAATGGTTTCGGCATATGGTCAAAGGAAACCAACTTGTTTGACAAGGACAACACAACCAAAAACGTCAGCAAACAACAGTGGTCTTCAATTGTGGCAGGGACACAAAATGATGAGATCAGGCTTGCCGCCACTACTTTTGGGGGATATATCTATACCCGCACACAAAACCATCCATCTTATCCTGTTGTCATTGACAATGGTACCGGCACCGGCAGAGGGACAGTGTACTCCTCATCCGGCCCTATAGTCTGGGGTCCGCCGTCTTCAACCAGCACCAATGTCGGCACTGCTATCTATAATTGCCCCAACTACATAACTCTGACGGCTATCCCAAACACTGTCGGCAACGACGAGTTTGATGGCTGGGTAGGGTGTGATAACACAACAAGCGGTGCGAAATGCACCCTGATGATGACGTCGGTTAAGAATATTGCCGCCGTATTTGGCAATGCCAGGACAGACCATGTAATGACTGTGGCCGTAACGACTGACAACGGCACGGTAACGAGCAGCCCCACTGGAATCAACTGCAGCGGGGCGGGAAGTTCCTGCAATTCCAATTTCCCCGATAA
Source organism: Candidatus Magnetominusculus dajiuhuensis (assembly GCF_046044395.1). Taxonomy (NCBI): domain Bacteria; kingdom Pseudomonadati; phylum Nitrospirota; class Nitrospiria; order Nitrospirales; family Nitrospiraceae; genus Candidatus Magnetominusculus; species Candidatus Magnetominusculus dajiuhuensis. Next base: position 38,592 of record NZ_JBJUSG010000011.1, read on the forward strand.
TTATACGGTAACACTTACGGCAACACCGGACACGGGTTATTATGCGAGTTGGACAGGGTGTGATAACGCAACCGGTTACCAATGTTTTGTTACAATGTTATCAAACAAATCCGTATCGGTGGCGTTTGCGGCTGCTGCCTTTTCTTATTCCCTTAGTGTCAGCGAAACTGGAACTGGCACAGGGACAATTACAAGTTCTCCATCGGGGATAAGCTGCGGTGCCAACTGCTCTTTCACCTATACCTCCGGCACGTCTGTAACGCTTACGGCAACGCCTGACTCCGGCAGTAGTTTTTTAAGCTGGACAGGGTGTGATTCTACAAACGGCTCTCAGTGTACGGTTGTGGTGTCGTCCAACAGATCTGTATCGGCGGCATTTTTGGCGGGGCAGTTGTCTTATACCTTGTCTGTGGCAAAGACCGGAGTGGGTACAGGGACAGTTGCGAGTTCCCCGTCGGGGATAAGCTGCGGTTCTGTTTGTTATAGCTCTTTTGCCGTCGGCACATCCGTAATTCTCTCGGCAGTGCCTGACGCGGGGTTTAGTTTATCAGGCTGGACGGGGTGTGATAGCACAAGCAGTTCACTATGCACTGTTGCAATATCATCAAATAAAACCGTGGCGGCGGCATTTTCGCAATCAGCCGAGTTTGGCACTGCCGCGTCAGGCCTCAGCTCTGTATACAGTCAATACGCTACTTTGTTTGGCGCTAAATCAGGTAGTGTAACGGTAGGGACATCGGCGGGCGGGACGTACTATATCCAATGGTTTACCAATGGTACGGCCATAATAGCGTGGTCTGATGGGTATATATATTACTACCCCGGCAGTGGTTCGTCAATGTCTATGGGAATTACATGGAAAACAACGAGTGACTCTGCCCTGGCGGCCATGTGGATTAGCTCGTTTTATAATCAATACACGTCATTTTTTGGCACGGCCTCAGGTGGAGTGACGGCTGGTGCGTCAGTAGGCGGGACGTACTATATCCAATGGTATGCCAATGGTTCGGCAATAATAGCGTGGACTGATGGATACATGTATTTCTATTATGGCGGCAACTCGTACCCTTTTAATATGCCATGGAAAACCATCAGCACCGCTGATAAGGCAAGCGCGGGGATTAGTAAAGTATATAGCCCATATGCCTCTTATTTTGGCGCTGTATCCGGAGGCCTAGTCACCGTGTCATCATGGAACGGCACATACTACATCCAATGGTTTGCAAATGGAACTGCCCTCCTGGCGGGGGCGGATGGATATGTTTACGCCTTTGATGGAACAAATTGGTACAGCTCAGGGGTTACGTGGCAGACAACCACCCCCTATGATAAGGCAAGCTCGAAGATAAATTCCCTTTATACCTTGTCCAGCGGATATTTTGGCATGAAATACGGCATCATAACCGGCGGAGCAATGCCAATCGGGACATACTATATGCAGTGGTTTATGAATGGTACGGCAATAATAGCGTGGACTGATGGGAATATGTACTATATTGACAGCACCGGAATCTGGCACTCTTTTGGGACGACATGGAAATAGGCTGCGGTAAATTTGTTCTCCATCATAAGTAAGCGGTAGTTGCTTAGATTGTTGTCATCATTGTCCCTTTCCGTATTGTCCCTTTCCGTCATTCCGGCTTGTCCGGAATCGTCCCTTAAATGGTTGTTTCATGATGATTATGATTTTGCCTATTCTGAGGTATAAGGACAGATTCCGGACAAGCCGGAATGACAAAATGAGGCCGGAATGACGGACTAAGAAAAGGACAGTCCATAAATCGTTGCAACTTCCAATGAGAACTTGTTTTATCCGTCAGAACAAATTTATCGTGTGGAAATAGGCTGCGGCCTTTTAATCTGTGGGTAGTATCTGCTCGAAAAAAATATCGTCCCTGATCCCCTTGCACAGCAAAAACGCGACCACCTCGGTGGGTTTAAAAAACAGCCTCAACTGCCAGAGTTTCCTCTCCGTGGGGGTAAATGTCTCGTCGGGCTGGTCTTCTATGATTGCGCTGATTCTTTTAATCGTGTCGTCGTCGTATGTTTTTACGAGTTTGAGTCTTTCCATGATCACGCCTGAGTCGTGAATATTGAGGAGAAACTTTCTCACGATGCCCTTAAGTGATTTGAGGAAAGCTGAGGACGAGGTGGCCCGCAAAAAGGCGGGTATGTTAAGGAGATACGAGCTGATTTCCCTGACATTGGGGAGATTGCCGAGATACTTAAGCTGAATATTATACTTTGTGCTGCAGTGGCTGATGAGTGTGCCTACGAGATTGTTGGACTCCTCGGCACCGATTCTGTTGAGGACGAGGCATGGCCTGAACTCCGCGCTGATCTCGTTTACCAGTGGGTAGGCCGAAGGGTCTATTTGCATGACCTGCTCGATAAAGGCGTTGAGCATAAGGGCGTCGCTGTATGCGGCGTCTTTGGCCATTGATTGCAGTGCTGTGGCAAGCTGTGGGTGATTTTTGAATACCCCGTGGAGTTTCCGAAACAGAGCACCCTTGATAAACCTGTATGCGTTCATTATAGCGGCCGGCTCTGCCACAGTAACGATAAAGCCGATATCTGCTGATATAAAAAAGTCCAGCGTATTTAGTTCCATACCCGCCCCAAGGTCAATTACGATGAAGTCGGCGTCTAGGGCCTTTATATGCCTAAGCAGTTTCATTTTCAGAGATGACCCGGGACTTGACATCGAGGGTAAATAATGGGCGCCGCTGATTAATTTCAAATCCGGCACCCTCGTGGCAATGAGCACCTCGTCAAGTGTCCTGGCCTTTTTTTGAAAAAAATCGGAAAGCGTCGGTGTACTTCCGAGTATCCCCATATATGTATGGAGATTAGCCCCGCCTAAATCCAAATCTACCAAAACGACCCTGTAACCCATCCCAACTAATGTCGTTGCGAGGGTGATGGAAAAAACACTCTTTCCAACGCCGCCCTTACCTCCGGCAACGGCAAGGAGATGCCCTGCTTTTCTTTGAATTACCATTGTCGCATTTCAAGGCAAGTGGGCATATCTAACCGATAGTATCTACAGAGGCAAATTTTGGCTCGTGCATAGGAATCAAAATATCTGCCATATCCCTGACCTTAAGCATAATGTCATAGGCCGTATAAGGATTTACGACGGTACCAGAGGGTATGACCTCAAGCCCCATGCCTCGTGCGGGAGGTGGAGGGTTGAAGTTTTCCATAATACAGCAAAACCCCGTGATAATCGCCTTACCGTCTTTGGTGTCTATCATAACGCTCATACCGCCTTCCGTATGCACGGGCGTGTGAAACATCGTAATCCCCGGCACAACTTCGATATCCTTGTCTGTCGTTACTATTTGTCCATTTTCCTGCACACCTGAAATGAAATCCTCCATGTAACGGTAATCAAGGGGGTGCGGGTCGAAAATTGTCTGAATTTCTTTTTCGTGGACATATATGCGGGCGTTAACGCATTTGTCGTCGTTTTCGCAGTGGTCGTTATGCAGATGTGTGTTAATGACGATATCAATCTCCTGCGGTGAGGTATTCCAGCGTGCCAGTCCATCCTCTAACGACGGGTAAATCCTGCCGCCGATGGCCTCTTCCCGAGCCTCTGAACGTGCCGGGCTGAGTTCTCCCGTATCAACTAATATCTTGTGTCCGGCACCCTCTATGTACCAACTGTATATGGGTATAGTATATTTCTGCCCATAACCGAATTGATACGTCATAAAGGACTTATCGAAAAACTTTGTGCCCACTACTATGGGATGGATTTTATATAGACTCACAGACAAACCTCCTTCTAAATCTCTTGGGGTTTTATTCCCCGCCGCTTGAGGCGTAACCGATGGTTCCATATAGTAGATACCCCGCTGCTTGTGGCGGGGAGTTTCATTTGCCGCCTCACGCGGGTGGCAGAGAACCACCTCTTTAAATATTAACACAAATTATACGAAAAAAAAAGTGGCTGGCAGGCATCGCAGGGCAAACGCATTTGAAAAATAAAGCAGACGATACCTATGCCGTCATTCCGGCTTGTCCGGAATCTTCCCTTTAGTGGGAGTTGGGACTTTCAGGATGATTGTGCATATTCTGAGGCATAAGGACAGATTCCAGACAAGCCGGAATGACAAAAATAAGGGAGGCAATTTCTAATGCGTTTGCCCTGGCAGGCATCAGGAAAAGGCCAAACTCATCACTCTGGCACCGACACTACACACCCCTTACATCCTGGCCAAAGATATATCTATGCAGTTGAATGTTCAGCCTTACTGAGAGTTTATCATCAAGAATCCACCTTGTGAGGAGTTTTGGATCAATGGATGACGGGGGCAGCGTCACGGGCGACATAAGGACAGTGCATATCTTGTCTATCTCATATTGGCGCATTATCCGCACCGCCCATGTGTAGTCATCCCGTGAGCCTATGACGAATTTCACCTCATCCTGCCGGGTTAACCTTGCTATATTTGTGAAATCGTTATTGTCTGACATACCGCTTGAGGGCGTCTTTATATCCATTATGACGGTAACGAGGGGGATGGACTTAAGACAGCTTATGTCTATTGAGCCGTTTGTCTCAATAAGGACGGCGATGCCCATGCCGCTGAGAGTCTCGGTGAGGGCGGGGGTTTCTTTTTGCAGGAGGGGTTCGCCGCCGGTGATTTCAGCAAGACGTATGCCGGTTGCGGCGACTTTCGCGGCGATTTCACTCACCGTTAAGACATCTCCTTCGTAGTAGGCGTATTTGGTGTCGCAGTAGCCGCATCGCAGGTTGCACCCCGTTAGCCTGACAAATGTACATGGCCACCCCGCGTATGAAGACTCCCCCTGAATGCTCGTAAATATCTCGCATACCTTTAACGTATTATCCTTTTCCATTGACATCACCCCGCGGTTTTGGTATAGTAGAGGTAGTAGCGTTGCTTGGCCTCTCTCGCAAAGCGCTGGTGTCCTGAGCTTCATCGGCATTAGCGTTGGGAAGGGGGTTGGATCGCTCAGGTCTGATAGGTGGGATAGTTGCGGCACTACCTTCAAGCAGCGCGAATTTTTCTATGTATTTTCTGCTAAAGATACCTCCCGTGGTTACTCCATAGAAATCACCATCTTCGCCAGGCAGTAGCTGAACAATAGATATTTTATTACCACCGTTTTTCTTTACTAAAACTAATCTGCTGCCATATCCCTTTCTTATTTCTGTGTAATTGCTTGCAACATCGTGGATAAAATCGGCAGTCCCCGCATAACCTGCCTTCTTGATAGCTTCAAGGCGCTTGCCGTCATTGGCTGTATCAATGTGTTGCTTGCCGTAATCAACATTCCCTTCTTGTAATCTGACCGGCGCGGACTGCCTGCCAATAGCCTGTCCAATTTCAGGTGTAATATGTCCAAAGTCATACGTCCCATCGCTGGCTTTAACGAAGTCCGTCTCTTTCGGCTGTGCTGCCGCAGAGGCCAGCGGTTCTTTTTCACGTATCAGCTTGTGTATTTCCTCATAGCTCAAAACAATAGCCTTTAACTGCACCCTCTGCCTGATATATGGGTATTAATCGTTTATAAGGAAACTAATCGCCGGGCCGATGTTGTTGATGAGGTCTGAGGCCACTGTGGAATGGAGGCCGGTTTTCGTTGCCGCGATTTCACCCGTCAGGCCGTGCATGTAAACGCCCAGTACGGTTGCGTAGAGGGGCGGGAGGCCCTGCCCTATCATGGAGGCTATCATGCCGGTCAGTACATCGCCCGCCCCCGCGGTAGCCATTGAAGGGCTTCCCGTTGGATTGATAAATGTATTTCCCTCCGGGTCTGCCGTTACTGTGGGCACCCCCTTGAGTACGACATATGCCGTGGATTCAGCGGCAAACGATGAGGCTGTCTCTATTCTGTCCCTTTCTATCGCCACGCATTTGGTTGTCATATTTGACTTTACATCGCTTAAAATCCGTGCCATTTCTACCGTATGCGGCGTTATTATCACCGGAGACGCCGAGGTGTTCAGGGCGCTTATTCTCTCCTGATATTTCATTAGCGCGAGGGAATTAATCCCGTCGGCGTCAAGGACTACCGGCACGGGGGAGTTGGCTATTACCTCCTTTACTATCTCTACGGTATCGCTATCCACACCCATGCCCGGGCCAAGGGCTATGACATCGCAGCGTTTCTCCGCAAAATCAAGTATATCGTTGATTGACTTTTTGGAGAAGTTCCCCTTTCCCTTGTCCTGCAGGGCAAGGGTCATCTCTTCGGTTACTCTGGCCTGGCAGGAATCCATCAAAGACGCCGGAACTCCTACAGTAACTAGCCCCGAACCTGACCTCATTGATGCCCTTGCCGCCAATAATGCTGCCCCGGTCCTGCCGCTGCTGCCCCCGACAACCAGTACATGTCCGAAATTCCCCTTGTAGGCATAGGGCGGCCTTGCCGGTATCAGCATTGACATGAATGCCTTTTCCATGAGGTCACAGCGTATCGTATCCGAGTTCAGGAACTGATATGGAAACCCTATGTTCTCCACAAACAATTCGCCTGTGTGGTCTTTCCCCGGGTAAAGCAGGTGTCCCCTCTTTGGCAGCCCGAAAGTCACAGTGGCATTAGCCCTTACCGCCTTGCCGAGAACCTCACCAGTGTCGGACGATATACCGCTGGGTATATCTACGGAAACCACGGCCCTGTCCCTTGAGTTTACTGTCTCTATCGTCTTTGCGATTGAGTCTTTTACCGGTTTATTCAGGCCAGTTCCGAACAGGGCGTCTACAATAAGCGAATCCCTGAGGTCGGCCTCTTTAATATTGCTTTTAAAGACAACTTCGATACCCAACTTCTCAGCTATATTATACTGAAAACGGCAGTTGTCGTTCAGCCCTTCCATGTGGGAGGCAATGAAAACTCGTACATTGAAGCCGTTATTAAATAACTCGCGGGCTGCCACTATACCGTCTCCACCGTTATTGCCCGGGCCGCACAACACACATACATCACGGGGGGGGAACTTTTCCACAATATGCGCAGCCGTAACAACCCCGGCACGCTCCATTAGTACCATCGCAGGGATTCCAATGTCTTCGATAGTCTTTGCGTCTATTTGTCTCATCTGTACGCCAGTTACTACTTTCATGAACTGCCTGCCCTCCTCATTTTTCCAACACTACCACAGCTACGCTGTATCGTTTTTGGTGGCTGATGCTCAGGTGGCTGCCATTTATCGCATTATCAGCCGTGAACTCCATTGCGGAGTTGTGGAGCTTTAACGACGGCTTACCGCGGGCGTCAACTGTTACCTCTATGTCCTTAAGGGCGGCCCCGGAGCTGCCTGCCGCCTTGATAAATGCCTCCTTTGCGGCAAATCTTCCCGATAGGGAATCAACGGGGTCGCTCTTTGTAAAGCAATACTCAAGTTCGCCATCCGTATAGACCCGCCCGAGGAAATTTCGCCCCCAGCGCTGGTGTGCCGCCTTTATCCTCTCATTTTCGACTATGTCTACCCCTATGCCAAATATCATGTGTGTCTTGCTTGTATTATTAGTTTTTTCATTTGTCTTACGGCCTGCTCCATGCCGACAAGTACAGCACGGGACACTATGCCATGTCCTATGTAGAGGCCGCTTATGGCCTTAATACCAGCGATTGCCAGCACATTGTGGTAGTTAAGCCCGTGGCCCGCGTTTACTGTAAACCCTGACCGCACCGCTTGTTGGACTGCCGCCAATATTTTTTCAAGTTCTTGTTTTATTATCAAAGGGGTTTGGGCGTTTGCATATGTCCCGGTGTGGATTTCCACCCTGTCGGCCCCGGTGGACAGAGAATCTTCTATGTCCCGCGGTGACGGATTGACAAACAGGCTTACCTCAATACCAGCCCCGTGAAGCCGCTCTACGGCATACTTAAGACGCTCCCTTTGAGTCAATATGTCAAGTCCGCCCTCGGTAGTAAGTTCCTGTCTTTTTTCCGGGACAAGCGTCACCATCGCGGGTTTTACTTCAATTGCCTTTTCAATCATCTCGTCCGTTGCCGCCATCTCAAGGTTCAGCGGGACAGCCAGTATGCGGCGCACCACATCAACATCCCTGTCATTTATGTGCCTTCTGTCTTCCCTCAGGTGGACTGTTATCCCATCTGCCCCGCCGAGGACGGCAACAACCGCGGCCGCGGCCGGGTCAGGTTCGCTGCCAAGCCTCACCTGCCTGAGTGTTGCCACATGGTCAATATTAACGCTTAAAATCATCCCGCCTCCAATTGATAAACCTACCGGGTGCCGACAACGCACCAATGTATATATTAAAATATTGCTTATGAGAAATGAAACACATAAACAACACCGCTCAGGGCAATTGCATTAGAAATTGCCTCCCTTATTTTTGTCATTCCGGCTTGTCTGGAATCTGTCC
>NZ_JBJUSG010000012.1:0-46034 GCF_046044395.1 Candidatus Magnetominusculus dajiuhuensis
CTTTCAAAAACCCTTTTATCAATAGGTGCAAATTTCTATATCGGAGCTTGGGCTCTATCGTAAAGATAACGCGTTTCCCCTTACAACCCTGCCAGTGAGTATATAAAATCCATATTAAGATTTGTCCTCAGCAGTTGTGCCAGCCTGTCTATGGCGGCGTCTTTTTCGGCGGCATAACTGACAGGGGCATTTTCAATAGGCGGCAGACCCTTTCTCTCTCTCAGGCCGTTTACTAAATCCCGGCGAAAGGCGTCGTTATCGAAAATCCCGTGAATATATGTACCCCACACACCGCCTTTGACCGCGCCGTCGGGGCATTTATTGCCATGGACGACAAACGCTGGAGTGTCGGACCCTTCGGTCTGGCCCATGTGGATTTCATAGCCCGTGAGGGCGCTGTGCGTGTTTCTTATGTGTGGTATCTGCCCCGCCGTTGCTGCAATTACCTGCCGCGTGGTCTTTATCTTATTAAACACCGTTGTTGTATCAAGCAGACAGAGGCCGACAACTTTCGCCTCAGTGCTCTCAATCCTCAGCGGGTCTTCTATTGTCCTGCCAAGCATCTGGTACCCGCCGCAGAGGCCGATAACCGGCGTCCCGCCTTTCACCGCCTGTTTTATAATCTCATCAAGGCCGCTGTCTCTTAGTATAAGGAGGTCTGCGATTGTATTTTTTGAACCGGGTATTATAATCAGGTCTGTGTTTATAATATCTTCGGGACGCTGACTTATGATGAGTTCCACATCCGGTTCATACTGAAACGGCTGGAAGTCTGTGAAATTCGATATGTACTTAAGCCTCAGGACGGTTATCTTTATGGAACCAAAAGAGGAGGATGCCGCCCTGCCCTTCCCCTTTGTATCGAGCACTAGGCCGTCCTCCTCCGGCAACCCCATGTCGGTAACGTATGGAAGGACGCCGATGACGGGAATGCCCGTTCTATCTTCGATTAATTTATTGCCCGGCAGGAGGATGTTTATATCCCCGCGAAATTTGTTTATTATAAATGCCTTTATCAGGCGCGAGTCATCGTAGTTCAGGAGCGCGGTTGTGCCGTAAAGAGATGCGAATACGCCCCCTCTGTCTATGTCGCCGACGAGGAGCACCGGTGAGCCGGTGTGCCTTGCCACTGCCATGTTGACGATTTCCCTGTCCATGAGGTTTATCTCTGCCGGGCTTCCCGCACCCTCAATCACGATAAACTCATAGGCGGCGCTTAACTCGTCCCACGCGTGTGTGACTGTCTTCCAGAAGAGTTCCTTATGTTCATAGAACTCTGCCGCCTGCATGGTCTTATACACCTTGCCGAGGACTATTATCTGTGAGCCGCTCTCCCCGGACGCCTTTAATAATATTGGATTCATATAAACCGAAGGCGAGCAACCGGCGGCCTCAGCCTGTGTGGCCTGAGCGCAGCCTATCTCCCCACCATCAGCCGTTACGAACGAATTCAGGGCCATGTTTTGGGCCTTAAACGGCGCCACAGCAAGCCCCAAATCTGCCGTAAGAATCCTGCAAAGCCCCGCTGCAATCAGGCTTTTCCCCACGCCTGAGCCTGTCCCCTGAATCATTATGGATTTAGGCATGGTGGCATAGCTCCGGTACGTAGTTCATGAGTTTTACAACGGGCACACCGTCATAAAAATCAATTATGTTCAGACAGGCAAAATCCTGCTCAACACGAAATATGTGTGTGAGCGGGATGCCAAGTATGTCGCATAGTATTATCCTGTTTACACCGCCATGTGCCACAACGGCCGTGGTCTGCTCCCCCCGGTCTTTTACGAGGCCATAAAACACGGGAAGCGTCCTCAGACTAACGTCCATGGTGCTTTCACCTCCGACGGGGCTGAAGTTCAGCGGGTCGCCTGCCCAGCTTGTAAACTCCTTCGGGTAGGCGGCCTTTATCTCGTCAAACGTCATGCCCTCCCATGCTCCAAAATGCCGCTCTCTAAAACCTTTAAGCGGCACGGGGGTGATGCCCAGGGGCTGCCCGATAGTCTCCGCGGTCTTTACCGCGCGTCCCATGTCTGAGCAAAATATACGGCTGACGGGGGGCGCATCCCGTTTGAGAATGAATTCAGCAAGGCGCTCGGCTTGCTTTATGCCCTCATCAGACAGTGGTACTTCAATTTGCCCCTTGTAGCGCCTTTGGTTAGCGTCAACGGTTATCCCGTGGCGAATCAGATAAACCCGCGTTGGCATACTGCACCTCCGGTTATTATAGTTGAATATAGTAAGAACATCAGCTCGCTGCCCTCAATAAACGCCCCTATCGTGTCCCCGGTGAGACCGCCAAAACGCCTCAGAAAAAATGCTCCGCTGATTCTGGCCGCAAGGGTGATTAAAATTATTATCGCGATAGAATGAAAAGAGGCACACAGGGCACCGCCGCCATTATTCAAATAAATGTTTAACACAGTTAGAATAATAAAAGAAAATCCCGACGCCGCCATAAACTCTTTCACGCCGGTATGCTCAATAAAGACCCATCCAAGCCCCTCCGGTTTGGCGCTCTTGCCGGTGAACATAGCCGCTGTGGCGGCAAACCGTCCGGCGGCGGGATAGGTAAGCAGGATGAAGGCGCTTGAGATGTGGGCGTTTGAGAGCAGCTCTTTGACCAGCGCGTATTTCATTAGCAGGGTCAACACGACGGCTGCAACACCGATTGGACCGGCAGAGCCGCTTTTCATTATTGAGAGCCTCTCTGCGGGCGTCCTTTTAGCGGCAAGGGCGTCGAATGTGTCCGACACGCCGTCGAGGTGCAGGCCGCCGGTGATTACCGCACCAAGCGTTATTACCACTACGGCACATACAGAGGCGGGCAACACATGCCTAAGCACAATAAAACACAACAAGTACGCGCCGCCAATGATAAGCCCAACGATGGGAAATACAGAGGAACTCTTGCCAATGCTGGACTCATCCCACACGGGGGCGTCTGCCTTTGGCAATGGCAGGGGGATTATCGTCAAAAACTCAAACGCGGCGGCAATTTTCTTTATCATCTAAACGCTAAGACAATCCCATCACGCCAAAAACAATTCCATCTGCGCTGGTTCCTCGCGTATAAAACTAATCGGGTATTTATTGTTAAAACACGCATAGCAGTAGTCCTCCGGGTTTGGCAGGACAGACTTAAGGCCGTCAAACGACAGGTAGGCAAGCGAGTCAGCCGTTATAAATTTTCTGATTTCCTCGACCTGGTGTGTTGAGGCGATAAGCTCGCCGCGCGTTGGGGTGTCAATTCCGTAAAAACAAGGGCTTATCGTGCACGGGGAGCTGATTCTTACGTGAATCTCTTTGGCCTTGCCGACTTCTCTGATCATCTTGACTATTTTTTTGCTTGTCGTCCCTCTGACGATGGAGTCATCAACAACTACTACCCTTTTTCCTTTGAGGATGCTTTGAACGGGGTTTAATTTTATTTTTACGCCGAAGTGGCGAATGCTCTGCTTGGGTTCTATGAATGTACGCCCGATGTAGTGGTTTCTCACAAGGCCGAAGTCAAAGGGTATGATGCTCTGGTTGGCATAGCCGATAGTGGCGGCAACGCCGGAGTCAGGGACGGGGATGACAACATCAGCATCCACGTAGGACTCTATGGCCAATTGCTTGCCCAGCGCCTTTCTTACGCTGTGTACGTTTGTGCCGCCGAAGATGTAGCTGTCCGGGCGGGAAAAATATATGAATTCAAACGCGCAGTGCGCCCTTCTGGGGCTGCGTATCGCCCGTATGGAGTTTATGCCATTTTTATTTATTACCACCATCTCACCCGGCTCGACATCTCTGATATATGAGGCCCCGATAAGGTCGAAGGCACATGTCTCTGAGGCCACCACAAAGGCACCGTCTATCGTTCCCATACACATCGGGCGCACGCCATAGGAGTCTCTGACGGCGATTAACTCATCCTCTGTTAGTATAAGCAGACTGAACGCGCCGTGTATCTGGTTTACCGCCTCAACGATTTTCTCCTCAGCGCTGCGGGCCTTTGAATGTGCTATCAGATGTACGATTACTTCGCTGTCGGCGTTGGACTGGAAAATGGCACCGTCGCGCTCAAGGCCCTCTTTCAGTGCGGCGGCATTTGTGAGGTTGCCATTATGGGCGATAGACAGCGATCCAAGGGAGGAGTTAACCATGATGGGCTGCACGTTACTCCTGGCGTTGCCGCCTGCCGTAGAGTATCTGTTATGTCCTATGGCGGCTTCGCCTGGAAGTCTTTTCAGGCGTTTTTCGTGGAATATCTCCGACACATAGCCAAGAGATTTCTCCAGATGCAGTGTTGCACCGTCGCACGAACAAATGCCAGCCCCTTCCTGCCCCCTGTGTTGCAGGGCGTAAAGGCCAAGGTATGCCATGTTAGCCGCCTCCGGATGCCCGTATATTCCAAATATCCCACACTCTTCCTTCATGTCATATATGTTCATTTTGGTTGAGTCCCCTCTCTAACGATGTGTCATAGATGGATTTTAAATCACTTACCGGCATATCAATAAGTGTTTCACCATTGCATTTAACACGTAAAATATCTCCGCCTGTCCTGCCAATTTGCGCTATGGAAAGGCCGACGGCCCTTACCGCGGCTTCCACCTCGGCGACATTGCCCGTGGCCACGCTTATGACAACGCGCGTGGCTGACTCACCAAACAGGAGCGCGTCTTTTCTCATTGAAGATTGGCCTAAGTCAATCTCCGCCCCTATCAGCCCGCCAAATGTTGACTCGGCAACCGCCACCGCAAGGCCGCCCTCTGAACAGTCATGGGCGCAGCGCAGCAGCCCGCGCCCGTTGAGCGCAACGAGCACTTTATGGAGGGCATGTTCCTTCGCAGGGTCTATGGCCGGAGGCAGCCCGCGCTCCAGGGCATGGCATACATAGAGATACTCACTGCCGCCAAGCTCCTCATTTGTTTGCCCTATCAGCATGACAACATCCCCCGCGCCTTTAAACCACTGGGTCAGCGCCCTGTCGGCGTCATCTAAGACGCCTACGACGGCTATTGTTGGTGTAGGGTATATGGCGTCGCCTTTTGTTTCATTATGCAGACTTACGTTGCCGCTTATGACGGGGGTGTTAAGGGCAACACAGGCATCCCTTATTCCCTCTACCGCCCTGATAAACTGCCACATCACCTCTGGTTTTTCAGGGTTTCCGAAGTTCAGATTGTCAGTAACCGCAAGCGGCGTGGCCCCTGAGCAGGCGACGTTTCTGGCGGCCTCGCACACGGCGGCAATCGCGCCAATGTAAGGGTCAAGCCAGCAGTAACGGCTGTTACAATCAACCGACATGGCAAGGGCCTTCTTTGTGCCCTTTATTCGAACAACCGCGGCGTCTGAGCCGGGCTTGACAATTGTATCTGTGCGCACCATGTGGTCATACTGCTGCCAGACCAGCTCTTTGGAGGCAATCGCCGGTGACGCAAGGAGTTTCTTTAGCGCGCCGTGGGCGTTGCCAACATCAGGGATACCAGATAAATCAAGCGTGTTTAGCTCGTCCTGATTGGACGGTCTTTTGGACGGCCTGTCATAGATTGGCGCGTCGGTTGAGATCTTTGTCGCGGGAATCTCCGCCGCCATCTTACCGTGCCAGTTGACGCGCAAAAACCCGTCGCCTCCTACTTTGCCGATTACGACGGCGTCGAGGTCCCATTTCTTAAAAATATCAATAAGGGTGTCTTTATTTTCTTGAGCCACAACAAGCAGCATTCGTTCCTGGCTTTCGGAGAGCATTATCTCATAGGGAATCATGCCCTCGGCGCGAAGCGGCACGCTTGAAAGCTCAAGCTCTATGCCTGTTGCCGCCCTTCCTGCCATTTCCGAGGACGAGGACGTAAGCCCTGCCCCGCCCATGTCCTGAATCCCCACTATGAGGCCCTTGTCCATTGCCTCAAGACACGCCTCAAGCAGGAGTTTTTCGGTAAACGGGTCGCCTATCTGCACGTTTGGCTTTTTTTGCTGCGCGTCGTCTGTGAACTCCTCAGAGGCCATAGTGACGCCGTGAATGCCATCTTTGCCGGTCTTTGAACCGGCGTAGATGATGAGATTGCCGGTGCCTGTGGCCGCTCCATAGAATATTTTATCTTTTTTTACAATGCCGACATTAAATACGTTTACGAGGATATTACCGGCGTAACAGGGATGGCAGTATATCTCGCCGCCGACTGTGGGTACGCCTATGCAATTGCCATAACCGGCAATCCCTGAGACTACGCCGCCGAAGAGGTGTTTATGATAGGGGTCTGACAGGGGGCCAAACCTAAGTGAGTTGAGGCTGGCCACGGGCCTTGCCCCCATGGTGAAGATATCCCTGAGTATGCCGCCCACGCCGGTTGCCGCCCCTTCGTATGGTTCGATAAACGAGGGGTGGTTATGCGATTCCATTTTAAACACGGCGGCAAGACCGTCTCCGATGTCAATTACACCGGCGTTTTCGCCCGGTCCCTGAATGACCCACGGCGCTTCAGTCGGCAGTTTTTTCAGATGGAGGCGTGAACTTTTGTACGAGCAGTGCTCACTCCACATAACCGAAAAGATACCCAATTCGGTAAACGTGGGGCTTCGGCCAAGTATACTAACAACCCGGCCATATTCGTCGGGCGTCAGCCCGTGTTCTCTTATCAGTTCTTCAGTTATTAAGGGTTCTTTCACTTAGGCGACCTGTTTAGACGACCTGTTCACTGGCGACCCGTTCACTGGCTAACTTGTTCGCAAACTCCACCTATCTTAACACAAACGGCAAAATAATATCCTATGAAAAAAATTAATGGTC
This sequence comes from Candidatus Magnetominusculus dajiuhuensis, assembly GCF_046044395.1. NCBI lineage: Bacteria > Pseudomonadati > Nitrospirota > Nitrospiria > Nitrospirales > Nitrospiraceae > Candidatus Magnetominusculus > Candidatus Magnetominusculus dajiuhuensis. The sequence continues at coordinate 6,773 of NZ_JBJUSG010000012.1, forward strand.
TCGTCTATGTTCCATTGCCATCATCAGGAATCCGGAAAAGCATCCGTTATCCTGGGCAAGTGAAGGGGAAACGTGTTCTTTCATCTCATTTATGACGTCCCTGTATTTTTTGTAGAACTGATATGTGGGATTAGGTTTATACTCAAGCCCTTTTAAATCAAAAAATTCAATAACACCCTTGACTGTGGTAGGCTTTATGAGTACTTCCGTTTCTGGATATACATAGAAAGGGCAGACGGTCACTAAAGGCCACTTCGCCAAATGTCCATCTTTTAATATGCTGACAAGCATTTCAAAACCTGATTCTTTCTCTGCGTAGAGAAATGTAAACAAGGCGTTTGAGATTTGCTCCTGCATGGATGAGGGCAAGGCCCTTGCAAAATCCCGAAACCTGGGCTTTTCAAATATTGAAATTAACGAGGAACGGCTGACAACCTGGATCATTCCATCAACAATATCAGGCGGGTTTTCAAAGTTGGCCTTATCAAAAACTTTGCATACAAGCTGTCTCATTTGTACAGGTTTATGTTTCTTTACAATTTGTTGCATAACGGGGTTATCAAATCCCCCTGGATAGAGGTCAAAAAAATCCTGCTCAGCTTGCCTGAGTTTTACTATATCCATAATTTAACTGCCCTCCTTCAGGCGTTACCCGAGCTGAGGTGTGATGTCAATAGTGGACACCAATCCATTTATGTCGGAGTATGATAGAACACAGATTGCCGGAAATACTCTGATGTTTGGCAAATGGACAAGGCCGCACGACCTCCATCCCGTTGATGATTTCGGTTAAATCAAAATCTGCTTCCAGTGTTTTCATCATGATATTATATCGCTGAACGTATGGATTTGTCTATGCGCTATTGCAGGTCAGCGAACGCAGCTTATCGCGAAAGTAACAAAAACTAGGGGATTTATTTGTTTCCACATCCATGTGGGGGGTGATGGTTATAGCCCATTTTGATTTTTCGGCACCGACGCCATGTGTTGCTTTCAGTTGTTCTGCTCCGCCAGCGAATACGGCGTCAGCCAGTCTCTCCGATGTACCGCAGATGCTATCGTTTTTATATTTGCACAGCTCTTTGTCTTTTGCTTTTGGATAAACCTTTTTTATCGCAGGTAAATCTCCAAGCAGCCATGCCTCCATCTCTTCAACGGCGATACAAAATACTGCCTTTGGCTTTGGATTACAATTATTTAAAACGCCTAACAATTCCTCACGAAAGGCCTTCAAGCATTTATCATCCAGATCGCAAACCACAATGACGGCACCATGATAATTAGTTTTGTTAAATTTTTTACCATAGCCTTGAAGTAATCGTGGAAGTTGATCAAGCAGAATTCGTTTATTTGCTTCTGTTTTAGATTTCATGTTATTTGTAATATGACCAATACCATTATAGGATATGACTCTGAATGTGTTATCACTTCCTATAATCTTTGGGACAAGGACATCAAGGGCCGCCTTGCCTGACACATCTTCAACAAGTATCTCAAAATGCAACTGTTTACCTTGGGTCAAGGTAGTCGCTATACCACAGTCCACCTAGTGGCAGCGCTTCATCACAAAGGTTTCTTACAAGTTCATCATCGCTTGCCCGCTTAACAGAGGCGAAACCATCTTCACCCTTAGTCATGACCCAAACCTCCTCAGGGCTGAGCGCGTTTATGAAATACGGCTGATGCGTGGTGATAAACACCTGTGAGGTATTTTTTTCGCCTGTGGCGCGTTCACGAAATTCATTGGCCAGCGTTTCTAAGAGTTTATGGTAGAGGCCGTTTTCCGGTTCCTCAATGCAAATAAACGGCGGTGGTGTCGGGTCGTTAAGCAAGAGCATGTAGGCAAAAATCTTTAGTGTCCCATCGGACATCTGCCACGCGTAAAATGGATCTTTAAAAGCCTTCTCGTTGAATCGTAAAAGAAGGCGTCCATCTATTGTCTCTTGAGTTTCAATCTTGTCTATGTCTGGAATCTTATCGGCAATGCTTTCAAGGATATGTTTAAATCGCCCCTTATGTTCCCGCTCCATGTACTGAACAACGTTACCAATATTATCGCCGCTGACATTTAAATGTCTTTGTGGTCCGGCAGGGGGTAGGCTTCGGGCAGCGGCAGGATTGAAATAGCTTAAATACCAACCTTCAATAAATTGTTTAAAAGCTGAAACTACTGGATAATTCTTGAGCGACCCTATTGTAGCTATTCCCAACTTTCTTTTGTCTTCTATTTCAATAACATCATGTTTACTGCGATATGACTTGCCATTCCAATCTTTTCCTGCAACTTCTCCTTCCAAAACATCTCTCATAACAAAGTATTTTCCATTAGATAAAGACATAAAATAAGTTGGATGTATATTGTTTGGTTCTTTTTTAAGGTGAGTTAGCTGTTCCTCTGAAACATACGGTCTGCCGACTTCATCCAATTCTATTTTCAAAAAATATGTTATAGGAAGTTCGCTTGATTCATGCCTATACTGTGTGAAAAATTCTATCTGCCCCGTATTCCCCTGAGAACGAATCCTTTCAAACCCACCCAGCCTGTTACATGCCTCTTCAAGCCCGTATTTTACACACTCGGATAAAAATCCGAAGGCTTTGAACAATGTGGTTTTACCAACGCCATTTTTCCCTATCACTGCTGTCAAAGGCGTCAGGGGCTGCACCCCCTCTGTGTCCCAAAGTTTGCCTATGGTCACATCCTTGAGCACCCCGAAGTTCCTTACCCTGAAGCCTTCAATTCTCGCCATTTCTCTCTCCTGATAATCAATAAGGATACCCAATTCGAAGTCTCCCCTATTTTAACACAAGCGGCAAAATATATTTTTTGTTGATTTATGCGAAATGTTGTATAATACCGGTTTAAAATCACTAACGGAGGACGACACATGGCCGACGAACATTCTTTTGACATTGGCTGTCAGGTGGATATGCAGGAAGTTACCAACGCCGTAAACCAGAGCATGAAGGAGATCAGCCAACGCTTCGACTTCAAGGGTAGTAAGAGCAACATTGAGATAGACAAAGGAAACAACGCTATTATTGTCACATCAGATGACGAGTTCAAACTGAAAAATGTCCTCGACATCCTTCAGGCTAAACTGGTCAAACGCGAGGTATCCCTGAAGGCACTCTCATACGGCAAGGCAGAACCAGCAGCCGCAAATACCGTTAAGCAGAAGATTACCCTCCAACAGGGCGTTCCTATTGACAAGGCTAAGGAAATCGTAAAAATCGTTAAAGACATGAAGCTCAAGGTGTCCTCGGAGATTCAGGGTGATTCCGTCAGGGTCAGAGGTAAAAAACTCGACGACCTTCAGGCCATCATTGATAAAATCAAGGGACAGGACTTCGATATACATCTGCAATTTACTAATTACAGGTAAGAAATTAGACTGATAAATCAAGGAGGGGGGTAATGGCATCAGGATTTAATGACCTTATAGACTCGACGATGAATTTCGTAAAAGAACAATTCGGCCAGACTGGCCAACCAAGTGTTAATGTTTTCTGGGATTACCTGACGCTGCTTCAGAACAGGGGATTCGCCATGAGCAATGACTTTACAGAGTTCACTTCACGCGTTTTGGAAGCCATGATTGATTACCAAAAGGCCACCGCTTCCACTTCCGGCATGGAGACTCAACTCATCGAAATCACACAAGTTATGCTCGATTTTATCAAAGACTCTAAAGGTACGGGAAACTGGAACGATTTTATGAGCCAACTGGCAGATAGGCAAATCCAGCTCACCGACGAATACACTCAGTATATAAAGCGAGTGATAGAAGCGGTACATACTGTATATTCATATCAAATCTGGTAGTGGTTATTCTTACAGCTCGCCGTTACATGTGGGTAAGACATGAAGATTGACGACTTGAGAAGTATAGGGCGGGAGCTTCTTGCCGGGGTGCCGCGGTATCGTTTCGCCGCTGACGCACGCAGGGGACTTCGTACAGGGGCAGGTGGGGATACGACATTCCCTATGGATGAGATTGCGGAGGAGATAATTATCTCACGTATAAAATCTATGGGTGAGCCTGTCAGCATAGTCTCTGAGGAGTTTGGCATAGAAGACGAGGACAATTCCCGGCTCAGGGTAATCATTGACCCGATAGACGGCAGTAAGAACGCCATAAACGGCCTTCCCATATTCTGCTCCTCTATTGCGGTTGCCCGCGGCACAAGGCTTGATGACGTATTCATGGGATATATCGTCAATCTCATAAGCGCTGACGAGTTTTGGGCGGTTAAAGGAGATGGGGCCTGTTACTTTAACGGGCAAAAAGCACATACGACAACAGACGATAAGATCGAGACAGTCCTCTATGAATCGCAGAGGCCGTCTGAGGAGCTGCCGCGCATGAACCGCCTGTTTTCTCTCACGCACAGGACACGGTGTCTTGGGGCAACCGCCCTCAATCTTGCCCATGTGGCCGCTGGTTCTGCCAGCTTGTTTGTCACACTGTCGAAATCGAGGAGCTTCGATTTTGCCGCGGGATATTTAATCGTAAAAGAGGCAGGGGGTATCTGTACCGACGCCGAAGGCCATGACATCGGCCACATCCACACCGGACTTGGCAAGACAAACACTATATTGGCGTCATCCAACTCGCGGGTTCACGCGGCAGCCCTTGACGCCCTGAACAATCCCCCGGGGCCGCGTAACCCATGAAGCCCCTAAGCTCATCTGACAGCTCCATATTCAGCCGGTTTGTTGAATCGGCGGCGAAGAACTCCACAAAAAAGGCGTTTATATATTGTACAGCCGCAAATTGCCAGACATATACATACGCTGACATTGTCAACAAGGCAGTCTCTATCGCCGTACTCCTGAAAAACGCCGGATTAACTGCCGGGACGAGGGCGGCGATATGTGCTGAAAACTCCCCGCAGTGGTGCGCGTCATACCTTGCTGTAACGGCGGCGGGCGGCGTTTCAGTCCCGCTGGATGCGGAACTTGGCGAGGGGGAAATCAGAAATCTGCTGCTGAACTCCGCCGCCACCGCCATCTTTACAAGCCGTAGTACGAAGGACAAGGTGCAAAAGGCGATTGAGGGTTCAGGGGTTCGGCTCATATCATTTGATTCAGTGGAGTTTAATAACGCATGGGAAGACAGTGCTCACACTGACATTCCCCCCGCACCACACATGCCTGATGATATCGCCTCTATAATCTACACATCCGGCACGACGTCATCCCCCAAGGGGGTCATCCTGACACATGGGAATTTCCTCTCCGACGCCGAATCGGTAATCGAAACAAAGCTCATAACCGCCTCAGACAATGTCCTTTCAGTGCTCCCCCTTCATCACACCTACCCCTTTATGTGCACATTTTTAGTGCCCTTACTAGTTGGGGCGACAATAACATATCCACCCGGCCTTAAGGGGCAGGAGCTGACAGATACAATACGCAGCCAGGGGGTTACTATTTTAATCGCTATTCCACGCCTGCTGGAGATGTTTTTGACCGCCATAGAAAAAAAGATAACGGCAAAACCAAGGCCAGCGCGTCTTGCCATTACGGCTATGAACACCATATCGCACTCACTGCGGCGCACTCTTGATGTAAACGTCGGCAGGCATTTCTTTAAGGCCGTACAAGGGCAATTCGGCGGGCAGTTCAGGTTTATCTCATCAGGGGGGGCGAGACTAAAGCCCGATGTGATGACACGCCTTGAGTCCTACGGGTTTACCGTTGTAGAGGGCTACGGACTTACAGAGACTTCGCCTGTGGTTACGTTTAATCCACTGGGGAAACGGCGGCCCGGCTCTGCCGGTGTGCCGCTTAAAGGGGTACAAATAAGCGCCCCGCGAAAGACGGGAAACGCCCCACCGCATGAGGGCGAGATACTAATAAAGGGGCCGATGGTAACGCGGGGATATTTAAATATGCCGGAGGAGACAGAAAAGGCCTTCTTTGGTGGCGACGCAGCTACATCCTCCGGCTGGTTTCATAGCGGCGACCTTGGATATATTGACGAAGACGGCTATCTGTTTATCACCGGCAGGAGCAAGGAGGTAATCGTCCTCAGCTCAGGGAAAAACGTCTATCCCGAAGATGTGGAACAGGCGTATTCGGGCATCGCGCTGATAAAAGAAATCTACGTATATTCAGACGCCCCTGACAGCGACACTATCCGGGCCATAATAGTCCCCGACATGGATTACGCCAAAAGGATGAAGGTAGCCACAGTTGAAACCGCCATCAAATGGGAAATAAACAACGTATCCACGGGGCTGCCGCCGTATATGAGGATAAAGGGCTTTACGCTTCACTCTGAACCTCTGCCAAGGACGAGGCTGGGGAAGATACAGAGGTTTCAGATGCGTGCAATTGCTACCACCACCGCCCCCGCCGCCGCTCCACCCACAGGGCGACAGATTCCCTCAGACCCTTACACCGACGCCGTTATATCAATAATAAAGGAGCTTATGGCACTAACGCGGGCAATCTCCCCTGAGGAGAACCTTGAGCTTGACCTCGGTATTGATTCACTGACGCGGCTGGAGCTGCTGGGTGCGCTTGAAGAGCACTTTAAGGGGCGGCTTCCTGCGGGTTTTGGGCAGGCAATTCACACCGTTAAGGAATTGTCCGACGGCCTGAGAGAATTCTACGAAGGGGCAGGGGCTGACCCTGACGCGGCCACCATAACAGACGAGACACATAGCGGGTTTAAGGAGATGTTTAGCGCGCAACTCCCTGACGCGCAGGACCTGAACAGAATTGGCCTTCGTAATACCGTGTTTGAGAGGATGTTTACACGGGCGGTGCTGTGGACACTAAGGCAGGGTATCAGGCGATTTTACAAGGGGCAGCTACGTGGGCTTGAAAATCTTACCGCCCCACCCTATCTCATATGCCCAAACCATACGAGTTATCTTGACGCCTTTATAATGGCTGGGCTTCTGCCGTGGGAAGTATTTAGTAAATTATATTTCCAGGGCGCTGAGGACATTTTTAGAGGCGCGCTGGCGCGGGTTTTAGCGCGGCTCGGCCATGTGATACCTATTGACCCGAACGTGAATTTAGAGAAGGCGATGGCGATGTCGGCATACCTGTTGAGGCAGGGCCTGTCGCTGTGTATATTCCCGGAGGGGGCGCGTTCGGTTGACGGCACACTTCAGGAGTTTAAGAAGGGCGTGGGAATACTATCAAAGGAGTGCGGGGTGCCAATAATCCCCGCGCGAATAGACGGGGCTTACGAGGCGCTGCCAAGGGGTGCATTCAGACCAAGACCAAGCCGTATAACCCTAAGCTGCGGCAAACCCATCTACCCAAGCGGCTCGTATCAATCAATAAGCGACGAGGTGAAGGCGGCGATTGCGGAAATGGAGAGATATGGTTAAAGCGAATTCTTGCGTGCGGCGTTAAACTATTTTCTCATAGGGAGTCTGTACAATTTCCAGTTCACCGTTCTTGTTTTCCAATTCAGTGTCCAACCTAATTCTTTCTGGAGGAAGTACATTAGGAGGATTGTTAACAACTGATGAGACTATATAGGCGTATACTGATTTAGAGTTTTTATAAAATTCATTTATCTTAAATCTATTTAATGTCATCAGAATTTGTTTTATAGCCTTTAATTTATGACTCCCTTTCAACTCTATAAAATAAAGTATCCTATCATCACAATTTACGTATAAATAATCACATTTCATTTGCTCTTGCCTAATAACACAGTCATCTATCCTAATGACCATGAACCTCTTTCTGGAGATGTTATTTATTGCAAATGATTTATCATTTTCTTCTACAGGAATTATCTCATCATTTCCGTCATACTTAATACAACATTCAAATTCAAGATATTCATTTCTAAATGTTTCACAAATCATATTATTTTTTTTATTTTGAATAGTTTTTCGTAATCATCTTCTATCTCATCAGACGCCTTATCAATTGCCTCAGCCTTGATAAAATTCACTTCTCTATCTACAATATCGGTACATACTCCATCTTCCAGTTCGAACACACCAACTTTATCTATATCAATCCACATATCTTTATCAACGATGGCAGATACTTCACTTTCTTTGTCGGTTTTTTGGGCAATGTTGTTTGCAAATATCAGATTATTAAGGCTTGTCAAAATGTATGGGCTATGAGTGGTTATTATCATCTGGCTATTGGTGGCTTTCATAACGAAACTTATAAATTCGACCAGTTTCCTTTGAGCTATAGGGTATAGGTGCGCTTCAGGTTCCTCTACAATGAATAAAACTTTTTGCTCATCAAGCAGTATCTTATATAACGTTAATAAAATCCAGAGACTTTCTTGCTGTCCCGAAGAGGCAAATTGTATTTCTACGTATTTATCTTTTCCTATATATAATCTATCTTCATCATTTTCATATACATAATCAGCCTTTAGTATTTCTTTCATCATATCAATTGCTTTGGTATGAGGATGTGTTCCTTCTATATTTTCTTTCATAACTTGTGAATGAAAAAACCTAAAGCGTTTAATCCTTTCTATGAAATTACCAGTTAAGAGATCTTTACGCTTAATATCTTCTTTATCCATCAGATCAGCAAATACCGTTGCCATAGTTCGCCCTGCTGGAATATAGATGACAGTAGTATCGTCATTAAACAATTTGTTTAATTCGACTTTTAACTCTCTGAAATACCTTTCCTTCTCTTCATTAAGCATCGCAATATCCACATCTGATAACGAATTTGTTAACTTCTCATCAATAAGCCTTATCTTTTTCTTATTAAGAATAGTTTTATCATATAACTGAAAATAAGCATATTCCAATGGGTGGCTCATTTGAATATCAAGAATAGATACAGTATTTTTATTTGTCTGAGTCTCTAATGTTATTACTATACTTATATTCTCAGTATATTTGTTGTTATTACGATACGTTGTTTTACTATAAACATACAGAATATTCATATCTCCTGCGAGATATGTATGTCCGTAAATATCATGAAATTTGCGTGTTATTCGTTTTACGAAATCATTATGCAAATCAGGGATAACACTTTCATTGTAATCAGGTAACTTCTTCATGGCTTCACTAAAATGCCTGTACATCTCGTCTTTTATAGTCCTAAAGAAATAAATCAGCTTACTAATCGTGCTCTTGCCCGTGGCCTGTTGGCCTATCAGGAAGAGGTAATCCTTCACTTCTATTTGCAGGTACTTTATGGGACCAAGATTCTCAAATAGGATCTCATGCAAAATCGGCTCCTCTTTCATAAAATAATGATACCACATTAAGCTATTATATATCAATTTACCATTGACAAAGCCCCTATGCAATGTTTTAACCTATCAGAATGAAAACTGCGGGTGTGATTTTGTTGATAGTTTTTGCCCTGACATTGGTGGTCGTACCGAAGGGGCAAGGTGGTCACTGCGGTAAGTCACCCTCGTTTGCCGCCCTTAATGTCTGCGCCACACCCACGGCGTATCTTTCTAACGTACCGGCGGATATACCGGTTATTAACAAATCTGATTTCGGGGTCATTTCTCCGGGTGTTTCAAAACTCAGACTCTCTCAACAATTTGCTTCCCATGAACCAGTTTTTTCTGACGAAATAAGCCATCCTCCAAACTCAATAGCTACGTCTTAAGACAGCCTGTTTTGCGTTAATGACCTGTGCAGACGGCATCTGTGTGCTGTTTAATTTATGCTGTTAATGGAGGATTATTATGAGAAAAACTATATATCAATTTTTTTTCGGGGCAGCCGCGGTTACCCTGATTGCAATAATAGGAGTTCTAACCCCGTCAGACGTCAGGGCCTGCGCAAGTTGCGGCTGCACGCTTAGTTCAGACTGGGATAACCTGCAATTCTCGTCAACGTCAGGATTAAAGCTGGACTTGCGCTATGATTATCTGAATCAGAATCAATTGCGCAGCGGCACCGGCACGATCTCATCCGCCGACGCAAGCCAGATTATGAACAACGGCAATCCACAGGAAGTCGAGAAATACACCCACAACAACTATCTCACCTTAGGGGCTGACTATACCTTCAGCCGTGAATGGGGAGTTAATCTCCAGGTACCTTATATCAATCGAGACCACAGCACGCTTGGCACGGCCTCAGATGGTTACACACCGGGCGACGGCGGGGGCCAGTACAATTCACATACCTCAAATATTGGAGATATCAAGCTACTGGGGCGCTATCAGGGGTTCACGCCAGAGTGTAACCTCGGCGTCCTTTTTGGGTTTAAACTTCCAACCGGCAAATACACATTGACCGGAACATCAACCGATGCCACAGCCCCAGGGCCAGTTGCCATTGACCGCGGCCTGCAGCCCGGTACCGGCACCACTGACGTAATCATTGGCATATACTATACCAACAACATAACCCCGTCGCTTGATTACTTCGCACAGGCGACTTATCAGGCGGCTCTCTATGAAAGAGATCACTACAGGCCCGGCGAAGGCGTTAATCTTAATCTGGGGCTTCGCTACATGGACCTGCACGTATTTTATCCACAGGTTCAGCTTAACTTCCGGTATGCCCGCCACGACACAGGACTAAACGCGGATTCGGTCAGCACAGGGGGAACACTGCTGTACATTAGTCCGGGCGTCAGTGTGCCGATTGGCGAGCATGTCTCAGCGTACAGCTTCGTTCAATTGCCTGTTTATCAGAACGTTAACGGGGTGCAGCTTGCGCCGCGCTATACGATGTCTTTTGGTGTACGATACACATTTTAGGCACTCACATTTTAGAAGCTATTGGCACGCACGGGAGTTTCCACGGCGATACGAGAGCTCGTTCCGCCTGTTATTTTGTGCAGATACAGGCGATATTGTTGAAGTATGTCGTGCCGTTAATAGTATTGGGGTGGATTTTAACGAATTCGACTTCCCTGAATAACGGGGTCAGCAGGTGGCTCAGGCTGCTTTGATTGAAGAAATTAACGTGCGTTGCCTCAAGGATGTGCCACGGCACTACGTTGTGCTGGTAACACACAGGTATGGCGCTTATGTCGGGGACGGTTATAATAGCCCTCTTCCTTGCGATTCGCGCAATTTCTTTTACCGCGCCTTCAAAGTCAGAGATATGCTCAATGACCTCTGTGCAGATGACGCTCTCAAAACTCCCATCTTCAAACGGATACCATGAGCCATTAGAATATATAGTTACGTACTGTTGAATGTCCGGGTACAGGTTTTCAATGATTGCCGCACTCTCCAGCTCTATGCCAAAGGCCTCAATCCCGATGCCGCGTAGATTTCTTATCAGAGCGCCGCTTCCACACCCGAAATCCAGTACCGGCGACAGCAGGTAGCTGCTGGCTAAATTCATAATAACATCAGACACGAATCTGGACGCTGGCGCAGAGCCGTATATATCATCCCGTGTGGCTGCCGTTGTCCTTGAAATAAGCCCCGCGTAATGAGGGGCAGCAACCTGATATTCGATCTTCGAAGTGAATATCTCCTCTTCCATGAAGGTCACTCTTATGTCCTTAAACGGCGAAGATACCAGATACTCTATTACAAACCCTGTAAAATGATTATTTGTACCGGCGTGAACCGCTATGTCAGCCCTGTATACCCTGTAATAATACTCAACCGGCACTGCGGTCTCGTTTATATACAATTTAATATAGTCTAATACCTGCGAAATATCCTCTAAACACCAGCCTTCTATACGAATAAGCCCGCAAGGCTCCATATCTATCGCGTCGAAACACCCGCCTTGGAACGTTCTCAGGATTTCCTTTCGAATGTTATAAAGCGGCGTCTCCACCGTATTGTCAGTCTGCGGGGGTGCGGCAGGCTCAGCCCCGTTATGATGGGACACTAACGCGACCGTTGGCAGCATCCTGCGTAGTCTGTTCTTAATCCTATGTGATAAACTTTCTTTCACTATTCTCTGTGTTGTCCCACTTCTCTGTGTTGCCCCGCTTCTCTGTGTTGCCAGATTTCTCCATGTCCTGCCATCCATACTGTGCCTGAGCCAGCTCAGCAGTCCGATATACTAACACACTCAAAGAAAAAAAAAAAGCTGTTATTGACAAATAAACGTTTCTTTTTTATAATCAACGATAGTCAATAGAGTTTATGGACATTGACTCCCCCTGTTGTATTGAAGAGTCTAAGCGCTGCTTAGGTATTGATGCGGGTTTGTTCAGAGGTTTCTTGGATTTAAAAATGTTACGCTTAAATTGGTGGAAGGTCAGCAGTGGGCGGCAGGTTAAGACAGTCCGCTCCCTGATGGCTGCCATAGAAGGGTTAATCGGCGGTGTGGACATTGTTTCTTTTGATGTCTTCGATACGCTGTTTGAGAGGGATATTGAACCGCCCGAAAAGGTAAAAGAGGCGGCGGCGCGCGCATTGTCGCAGTTTTTAAACAAAACCCTGGGCATGGCATACTCGTCCCATGAGGTATATTCCCTCAGGAATCTGATAGAGACTAAATTAAGAGAAAAAGCCGGTGCCCAAGGCAAAGACACCGAATGCTCCTTTACAGCCATAGCCGATGAAATGGCACGCGCAATATCAGGGCAGACAAATGAGCCGCTTCGAAGACAGATTATTAAATTCGACCTTGACATCGAAAAAGACGTTATTTATGTAAAAGAGGGTATGATAGAAATCCTTAAGTGGCTCAAATCTCTTAATAAAAGGATAATTGCCATCTCTAACATGTATCTTGATAGGGAGCACTTTGAGGAAATCTTCAGGGAAAAGGCCATAGACGGTTATTTTGACGATATTTATGTCTCCTCAGAGCACGCCATGGGCAAGCACTCAGGCAAATTGTTTGACTATGTGTTATTGAAAGAGCGCGCGGCCCCGGAGCGCCTGCTGCATATCGGCGACCACGCGGAGGCAGACTACCGGGTCCCCCTGCGAATGGGTATAAAGGCCATAAGGCTTTATGATGTGTCGCATCTTAAGAAAAAACATATACTACTTAACTACAACGCCCTCGCCTCGAAAAATCCCTACTGGAGGGGACGTTACGCGCTGCAGCTCATACGTCCTCCTCGTAGCAGGGCCGGAGGGGGCGATTTTTATTACAACTATGGATACTCGTTCTTAGGCCCTGTATATGCGGCCTTTGTCTATGGTGCCATCGGGGAGGTAAAGAGGCATGAGATAAAAAAGGCCTTTTTTATCTCCAGAGAAGGGGAGCTGTTCTTAAACATCTTTAATATATTTGCTCCGGCACTATTGACTGAGCAGGAAACTCCTACGACTGATTATGTCTATTTAACGAGAAAGTCTACCGCCCTGGCCTCCTTATGCAAAGGGCTTCCGCTGGATAAGGCGCTGCTTGGGCTTTGCAACCCGGCTCAAAAGGGCATATACTCTATTTTGAACGTCTTCGGGTTATATCATAAGGATATTGCGGCGCTACTTGGGAAACACGGCTTTAAACATATTGAGGAGCCTATATGGAATTACTGCGATTCACGGATTACTGATTTGCTTGCTGATAAGGACTTTCAGGCTCTCGTGCGCAAGTATGCGGAAGGAGATAAAAATAAATTAGAAAGGTATCTGAATCAACTACATTTTTTTGGCTCCGGCAAGACGGCCTTCATAGATATTGGATGGAGCGCCTCGATTCAAAAATTCCTGCAGGACACATTTATTCCGCGCCATGACTATCCCCATGTCTATGGCCTCTATTTTGGCTTCAGCAACCTTGGCCAATACAACTTTGACGAAACAAGGAACACCGTCATTGGGATACTTCTTGACCAGAGGCGGGCTTCCGCTGTTGAGCAGATATTTGCCCGTTTCGAGGAACTGTTTGAGGAGGGGGCACGGTCGCTCCAGCCCACGACTGTCGGCTATAAAATAAATCCCAAAACAGATATGGTAGAGCCGGTTTTTAAAGATGATAAGGACTCTGGCAGGGCGGTCGAACTCCTTAACAACGATTTGATAAGGGCAATGAAAGAAGGTGCCGTTGATTTCTCTAAGGAATTTCTCAGATCAGTTCTGCTCACCGGCTGTACCTTTGAGGATATTAAACCGTTTATAATGACTACCGCCGAAAGATGTATCGCCTTTCCCTCAAAGGAAGAGATGAGCCACCTCTTCAGAATAAAGCACGCAGAGGACTTCGGCTCTAAAAGCGTTACTGATTTCAGCAGCGACAGAATCAAAAGCCGCACCGCCATCTTAAACCCAACCAGGTTTAAGGCAATGGTAAAGAAATCGAACTGGAGATACGGCACTGTAAAATCTATGGGGATACCGGGGGTTAACCTGCTTTTGAGATATTATGATATAATCAGGGGCTTATGAAGGATAGCTTCTATTTTACAAAGAATCTTGATCTTAAGATATGCACAATTGGGCAGGTAGTTTTTATAGCCCTGCTGCATAGGTTATTATTTTTTAGGAGATACTGTTATATGGACCACTATCCGGCCTTCTCACAGCTTGCGGCGGCATACCTGGCTCACAGCTCGTTTTATCTTTATAACCTGGCGGTATGGATAAAGAGATTGTTTTTGAGGCTGCTAAACAGATGAAATTAAAACAGCGAATAATTGACTTGATAGTTAAAAGCGCAGAGCCAGAGCCGGAGCTGCCACAGTTGCCCCCTCCCCCTCCAGAGATTTCGGCCAACTGCGACAGAACCGTTTTGGCCATCAACGCGATAGACATCATGGGCTGGGCGGTGTCACAACATGGGATAAGGACAATAGAGGTCTCAATCAATGATGTACATATAGGTTGCGCCGTGTATGGCATCGAAAGAAGCGATGTACAGGCGGCCTTCCCCGAAATAGATAATGCCGGCAACGCAGGATTTTGTCTTTTCAGGACGCTTGAGCCGCCGTTGCCCACAGGCATTGCCACACTTGAAATAAAGATAACTTCAAACGGCGAACATGTGGATATAAAGAGGTTTGAGCTTGATGTAACTGATACATATGAAGCGTTCTTACAAGTAGCCGTTCATTGTGACAGGGTATTATTGGATATTAAATCAGTGGAAATGATCGGTTTTGCGGTGTCTCCATACCAGATTGGCCGGTTGGATGTATATATTGACGATATTTATTTACACAGCGTGGTGCCAGGCATTCAACGGCCGGACGCTGAGGCGTTGTATCCGTGTTATAAAGGTGCCATCAACTCTGGTTTTTGTTTATACCACGAATTTGAAGCACCCATTGAGGAAGGCCATCATACTATTTCGTTTAAGGCAACCACTGAAATAGGCATAGCAGAAAGCCCTAATCTGGCCGTTGAAGCGATAAGAGAAACACCGTCCATTTTCTGCGACGAAACTCATCTTGCCACAGACGCCGTTGAAATTATCGGGTTTGCGATATCTGCAAGGAAGATTTCTGGTATAGAAGTGTACATAGATGACGCGTTTGTGGGGGTAGCCCCCTATGGACTCAGCAGAGAAGATGTCGCAAGGGCATATCCATCTCACAAAAACGCCGCTCATTCAGGGTTCTGCTTTTATAAGCCATTCGACATGCCTCTGCAGGGCGGTATTCATACGCTTGCCATTAAGGCCCTAACCCAAGATGGGGATTCTTTAATTAAACTGTGGTCTGCCCAAATTGAGGTTGACAGGAAATACGAGGAACTTACTCACCAAAGGCCGAATATATTTATAAACTGTGACAATGTGCTGCTGACGTTTGACGTTATAGAGATAACCGGCTGGGCGGTATCCCCCGTCGGGACTAAAGAGGTTGACGTTCTTATAGACGGCGTGTTTATAGACAAGGCGGTTTGCGGGGTAGAGAGAGAGGCCAGCATAAGCGAAAGATTCCCGTGCTGCAAAGACAGCGCAAACTCCGGGTTTTGTCTGTATAAGACATTGGAAAGCCCCCTATCACAAGGGCAGCATACCGTTACGCTCAGAGTACGCTCCAACATTGGCCATGAGGGCGCTCTTGAAGTAGTTTGTGAAACAGTCGAAAGTTATGAGTCATACTCACGGAGCAATCCAACGTTTTTTACATCGTTTGACACGCTGCTGGCAACCTGCGAAATAACCAGGGTAATGGGATGGATTGTCACACCGTTGGGGCTGCACTCAGTGGAGATTTTTGTGGATGGTAATTGTGTTGGCAATGCCAAAATAACTGATAGACACGACATTGCGCCGCGCTATCCATGTTATAAAGACACAGAGAGGATATTCTTTACTTTAGAAAAGGTATTTGAGACCCCGCTATCGCATGGTAGACATTCGCTTACCATAAGGGCGACTGCCAAAGATGGACAGACGATGTCGTGGGATTTTGAACATGAATATATTGAAAAATATTGCGACTACCTGATGAGAACTGACCCCAAGGCGCTTATTCAATTAGATAGGGCGAATATTTCGCTGGATTTTATCGAGGTAGGAGGATGGGCGCTGTCACCTGACGGTATAGACAGGGTGGAGGTTTATCTGGACAATGAGTTTATTGGCACTGCCCATTATGGATTCGAACGCAGGGATATGAGAGAGGTATTCCCTTTGCTTAAAGCATTCCCCGACGGGGCAGACTGCGGGTTTATCTTATACCAAAAATTAGACAAGGAGCTTCAGATAGGTTATCACACACTCAAAATAGAGGCGGTTTCCACGTCTGGACTTACCGGGGCGGTGTATGAATATAATTTTATCAACAAGCTATGCAAAGACACTCTCTATCACATACCGAGGGTCCTTATAGCCTGCGACAAGCTGCTGCCAACCCTTGACTTTATAGAAGTCGAGGGTTGGGCACTTTCACCTGACGGGATAGACAGGGTGGAGGTGTATCTGGACAATGAGTTCATCGGCACTGCCCATTATGGATTTACGCGCGCGGATATGAAAGAGACATTCCCTCTGCTTAAGGCGTTTCCAGACGGGGCCGATTGCGGGTTTATCTTATATCAGAAATTAGACAAAGAGATTCAGATAGGTTATCACACACTCAAGGCAGTCGCGGTCTCCACACTAGGACTTACCAGGGCAGTGTATGAGTGTAATTTTGCCAGCAGGCTATACAATGAATATCGCCATGACGTGCCACGGGTCAATCTAAGCTGCGATAAGATACTGATAACCCTTGACTTTATAGAAGTCGAGGGCTGGGCGCTGTCACCTGACGGGATAGACAAGGTGGAGGTGTATTTGGATAACGGGTTTGTTGGCACTGCCCGTTATGGATTTCAGCGCAGGGATATGGAGGAGACATACCCATTACTGAGGACATACCCAAACGGGGTATCTTGCGGGTTTTGTCTATATCAGAAATTAGACAGGCCGCTGCCGGTGGGTTATCACACACTCAAAGTAGTGGCGGTTTCCATGTCCGGCCTTACGAGGGAAATATACGAATACAATTTTATCAACAGGCCATACAAAGGATATCTCCATGATGTGCCGAAAATAATTCTAAGCTGCGACAAACTTCTTGTAACCCCTGACGTCATAGAAGCCGAGGGCTGGGCGGCCAGCCCTGACGGGGTAAGAGGTGTGGAGGTTTACGTTGATGACCAGTACATTGACAAGGCGTTTCATGGCATCAGCACACAGGAGATCGGAAAGATTCTCCCCTGCTATAAGAACAGTTCACATTCGGGCTTTGTCCTTTATAACGCGTATGAGAATAGTTTTACCGCTGGCGACCACTGCGTTACACTTAAAATAATATCCGAAACCGGCCTTGTCAGGGAATGGTCAACGCAGTACTATGTTGCTGATTCGTACGAGAAATATCTGGGGAAAATGCAACATCCACCTCTGAGTAAGATAAAAGGCATTATAGAGGAGTTTCTGTACAGGCCTAAGATATCTGTTGTCACACCGGTATATAACGTATCCCCCCAGTGGCTGGACAAGTGCATTCAATCGGTAGTAGACCAGTACTACGAAAACTGGGAGCTTTGTATCTACGACGACGCCTCTACGCACAAGGAGACAATCGAATGCCTTTATAAATGGAAAGACGCGGATTCGAGGATTAAGATTTCCTTAGGCACAGTGAATATGCACATCTCAGGGGCGACAAACGAGGCGCTGAAAATGGCTGAAGGGGAGTTTATTGCCCTGCTCGATAACGACGACGAGCTGACAAAGGACGCACTCTATGAAAACGTCAAGCTCCTCAACAGCAACCATGAGCTTGACCTCATCTACAGCGACGAGGACAAGCTGGAGAAAGACGGCACACTCTGTGACCCATTTTTTAAGCCGGACTGGTCGCCTGAGCTTTTTTGTTCAATGATGTACACGTGCCATCTTGGCGTCTACAGAAAATCTATCATGGACAAAATCAATGGTTTCAGAAAAGGCTTTGAAGGCTCACAGGACTATGACATGGTGCTGAGATTTACACAACAGACAACCCCTGAGCGCATAGCCCATATACCTAAGGCACTCTACCACTGGAGAAAGATATACGGCTCGGCCTCAGAAAGCTCTCAGTACAAGACATACGCCTTTAAAAGCGCCGTGAAGGCCCTGACAGACTATATGGAAAGGAACTCCATCGAAGGTGAGGTGATAAATGAAAACGACACCGGCCTTTACAGGATTAAGAGGAAGTTGAGGGGAACACCTCTCGTCTCAATTATCATACCGACTAAGGACAAGGTGGAATATTTAGAGAAATGCGTGACATCCCTCATTGACAAGACAGACTATCCCAACGTTGAGATAATAGTATTGGACACCGGCAGCATTGAGCCTGCCACGCGTGAATTTTACGAGGAAATCAGGCAGAGAGAGATAATTAAGAAAATTGATTATCCCAATCCAGAGTTTAACTACGCGGAGGCAAATAACTGGGCGGCAGCGCGGGCACAAGGGCAGTATTTGTTATTTTTGAATAATGATACTGAGGTGATAGAGCGGACGTGGCTTTCAGCGATGATGGAATACGGGCAACTGCCGGAGGTTGGGGCCGTCGGCGCGAAACTGCTCTACCCTGACAACAGCATCCAGCACATGGGTGTCGTGGTTGGCCTCAGGCGCGCGGCCTCACACGTGGGAAGGCTCTATCCTGATAGAAAACCGATGAGTTTCCCATTTCTGCACGCCAAGGACACTGTGAGAAACGTGACCGCCGTAACTGGGGCGTGCCTGTTGATGCGCAAGTCGCTGTTTGATGAGATGGAAGGTTTTGATGTCAAATTCAGGATAGCCTTTAATGACATAGACCTATGCCTGCGCGTGAGAAAGAAAGGCTATAAGGTTATCTATACACCATACGCCAAACTCTACCATCACGAATCAGTAAGCGTGGGAAAACCATACGAGGACACAGACCGATGCGCCGGGCTTTTCGAGGCAGAGGTTAACTTATTCAGAGAGAGATGGGATATAGAGAATTATGTTGACCCGTACTTTAATATAAATCTGGACGAAAGCCTGAGATTTAAACATTAGACACTAAAGGGGAACTCATGGACGATTATGATAAGCTCAATGCAATGCTTCAACACTGGCTGGAACATAACGACGAACACGCAGATACGTATGTTAAATGGGCAGAGAAACCGTCAGTTCTGTCTATCGGCGGCCTGCCGGAGTTGTTAAACAGGATATCCGCCGAGACTAAAAAGATAAGCGGCCTTTTCAGTGAGGCAATAGCCCTTTTAAAGAAGGATTAACGACGAAGGGGGGGTAACCCCCCCTTCACCCCGTATTTTCCACATGTTTTGTCAGTTGAATGCCATCTGCCGCCCGTTGGCGGCTTCAGTGCTCCAATACCCTATACGTTTATTTGAAATAGCGGGGACCTGAAAATATCGCCGCGCGTTATTATTCCAGATAATTTACCCTCTGACGAAAGCGCCGGTATCCTGTTAATCTTCTTAGATACAAAAAGAGAAACGGCCTCATGTATCGGAGCGTTTTCACTTAGACACACCGCTGGCGTTGCCATTATGTCCTTGGCGGTAAGTTCTTTAATCTGCATGGCGTCGCAGCCCCTGCCTCTTAAACAAAGCGCAACTACAGACATAAACGTGAGGGCATGCTCAACCCCCATACGCGAAAGAAAATCCTTCTCCGATATAACACCGACCGGCCGACCCCTATCGTCCACTACCGGAAGGCCGGAGATTGCATTTTCAGAAAGCCTGTCGGCCACTTCTGTAAGCGGCATATCTACTGTGGCAAAGACCACGCCGACTGTCATAACCTCTTTGACAGCCACTGATTTTGTTACCCTGCCTATGGCATGTTTATATGCCGCGAGATACACCTCTTTAAAATCCTCCGGCGTTATGTCGAGATAACCGTTTATGGACTTCATTGCCTCAAAGACATCCTCATCGTTTATTGATACGCAGTAAGATATTTTATCGCTACTACTGTCACGCATTGTAACCTCCGTATTTCTATATTTCTCTTAGATAGACGCTCCTTAACAACACAAAATATGGAGCGACTTTGTTGTCTCGATAATGTCGCAGAACAATGCCGCCATTTGTTCATCCAGCAGTATCCCCTTTGACTCAATGCTGCTTGTAAAGGCCTCCCACTCCTGTACTGTCCAAATGCCATTAGTTTCCACGATAAAACCTGCGGCCTCGTCACAAAGGCGGGATAGTAATTCCTCTATGCTTACAGTGCCAGTCTGCGGTAACAAGTAGAAATTTTTTAGCGTTCCGAGGATTGCGCCGACATGTGGTTCAATCGTCTTCGAAATAAAAAATCCATTTTCTTTGAGACTTATTAAAAACTCAAGCCAATCGCTGTGTTCCCATGCCGCTTTATGCTGTAAGACAAATTTTAACAAGAGTGCGAGCGCCTCCTTTATATTTCCATTAACTTTGTTGTGGACGTCATGAAATAATTGGTAATTATTTTTGCCATTTTCCTTTGCACGGTACATAGCGACATCCGCTTTTTTCAGCAGTGTTTCCGCGTCGTAACCATCTGTCGGATAAAAACTTATCCCTATGCTGGCACCTATAGCGCAGTATGGGGTTTTGAAATGAAACGGCTTACCTATAGATACGACTATCTTTAAGGCAAGCGTCTCCGCATCCCCGGGGCCGGAGAGGTTTGTGAGAATAACCACGAACTCATCACCGCCAAAACGAGCCACAGTGTCCGAGTCGCGTATCTGGTATTTTAATCTTTTGGCTATCTCTATTAACACCTCATCCCCCGCTTCGTGCCCCATACGGTCATTTATACATTTAAAACCGTCAAGGTCTATCATAAGTAAGGCAACATCCTTCTTGTTACGTTTTGCCTGTTTCAGAGCCTGTTCAAGGCGGTCAAAAAACAACGATCGGTTGGGCAGCCCGGTAAGGTAATCGTAATGGGCCAGCTCTTTTATCTTAGTGTCCATCTTATGCTTATACAAAGCTATTTCAATGCTTGACTTCAGGTCCCTGCTGTCAAAGGGTTTGAGCACGTAACCCAAAGGCTCGGTTATCTTAGCCCGCTCCAATGTAGCCTCGTCCGAGTGGGCGGTGAGATAAACAATGGGGATATTAAAGCGCGATCGGATTTCATTCGCGGTATCTATGCCATCTATTTTCCCATGGATGTGTATATCCATAAGGATCAGGTCGGGTCTGTCCTTCTCTGCCTTTTCTATGGCCTCCTCCGACGTCGAAACTGCCGAAGTGACGAGATATCCAAGCCGCTCCAATGTCCCTTGTATGTACGCGCTGCTTATCCCCTCGTCTTCTACTATCATTATTCGCGTCTTATCCATTGGTACTAAGCTCCTTTTATTTGTTGTGATTTTCAAAGTTAATGATAAACTTACTTCCGAGTGTATTGTCAAGTTCTATCGTGCCTCCGATTTGTTTGACAAGCAGGTTCACTATGTGCAGGCCCAGACTCTTTGTATTTTTGAAATCCACGCCTTCAGGGAACCCCACACCGTTGTCTGCAATTACCATCTCATATTTGCCGTCGTCTGTGGCGGCAATCGAGATAGTGATAACGCCGCTTGTCTTATCAGGGAAGGCATATTTCAGGATATTTGTAAAGAGTTCATTTATAATCAACCCGCATGGAACAGCGACGTCTACGCCAATTACGGCATGTTCCACGTCAAGGGCTAACTTAATGGTGTCTTTGTCAACGCCGAAAGAGCTGAACAGTTCGTTTGAAAGCTCTGATACGTATTTCTTTAAATCTACCTCGGCAAGCCCTTTTGAGCGATAGAGTTTTTCGTGAACCAGGGCGATAGATTTTATCCTGTCCCGTGTTTCAGTAAACATAGCCCGATAGGTCTCATTCTCGACGTAATTGAGTTGAAGGCCGACAAGTCCGGCCACTATCTGCAGGTTGTTCTTGACGCGGTGATGGACTTCCCGCATGAGTACCTCTTTCTCCTTGATAGAACTCAATAGATCATTTTCATATTTCTTACGCAGCGTGACATCGTCTGCGTACAGGGCCACGCCGCTGACTTTATTGTTATCGTTAAAAACAGGATAAAAATTGGTTGAAAAATTAATTTCGTTCCGTGTATCCTCAAAGCTCACAGGCCTTCCAGTGCTTATAACTTCATTGAAGTGTCTGTTCCTTGATTCAAAAAGGGCCGGGTTGAGAATGTCCTTCAGGCTTTTTCCAACAATCTCGCTGCTGTCCTTGTTGAAACGCCTTGCGAATGTATCGTTTACCGTGATAAATACACCGTCTCTACTCATCAACGCAACGCTTTCCGTAATGGAGTTCATGAGCGCCGACATGTTCTGTTCAGCAGCGCGGCAGGCCTCCTCAATCGCCTTTTTCTCTGTAATGTCGCGTAACGTTCCAATCATCGCAATAGGCTTGCCGTCGGTATTGTTAAACAGGGTCGCTGCCAGCCATCCCAAATAAGTCGTGCCGTCTTTCTTTTCGCATAAAATCTCCCCCTCCCATGCCCCTTTGAAATAGATAGCGGGTATTATCACATTTTTCGCAAAGTCCCTGTCTTTTAGTAAATTAACCACATCCATGCCGACACTCTCCACGAAGGAATAGCCGGTCATTTTGGCTGCTGCCTTGTTAGCATAGATTATCTTCCCTGCCATATCGGCTATATGCACATTGTCAATAGTCTCTTCTATCGCCTGTGAAAACAGCCGCAAGTCATTCTCCATCAGCTTACGGGCGGTTATATCCCGGAATATTTCCAGCTTAGAAATACTGCCGTCCTGATTTGTTAAAGGCGTGTCAATTATATCATAGGTCTTGCCTGTCGAAGGCATGGTAAGTTCCCAGCGTACCGTCTTTTTTTCCTGAAATACCTCCTCGTTTCTGCACCACGGACAAGCCGAATTAAGGCCGTGGAAATAAGAGAAGCACTTTAAATCTTTGTAAGGACCAAACTCCTTGATGACTAATGGGTTTGCGTATTCTATTTTATGCTCATGGTTTACGATATAGATACCATCCTGCATACTGTTCAATATGTTTTGTAATTTATTTTTTTCGTAAGCAAGCGCCTTCTCCGCCAACTTACGTTCAGTGATGTCATAACCGTAGAGATTTACGTAGTCCATGTCCTGTATAGGCGCGACGGTAAAGTGAAACACCCTTCCGTCTACTGGTATTTCAATACTTTTCACCTGTCTGGAGTCTAACGCGCCAGTAATTAGGTCGCGCCACTTTGCACCAGCAGTAAAACTATCGCCGTCGTAATGAAATCCTAAATTGGCAAGCATTAATTTGCTTGCGTTATTGATATAGGTAACATTCAGTTCCCTGTCAATACGTATCACAGGGAATGGATTATCATTGGGGAACCTTGCTATGCTTTTTGTTTCCTCTTCGGCCTGTTTGCGCTGATCGTCTATTTTATTCAGATATATGGATGTGTGCAAAACTATGCCGATTAGTATAAACATTAAAAGTATATCGTCAATCGCCAATGTATGGTTTACGCCATAAAGGCCTGCCATTTGGCCTGATACAAGGATTATATCTATCAACAACGGAGTTAGCAGCGTGGCAATTAAGAGACGGCGCGCCATTACGCTGCCGATGCTGTCTTTAACGAGAAAAATCATTATTCCTTTGTCGGGACGAGCGGTAAGGATTCCGATAGATGCCATTAAAAACGCGATTGCCGTGTGTAATGCCATGGCATTATAGAGGGATAGCGTATATATTGATGCAATACCATAAACATAACCCATAAGAGATGTTAAGGCAATCAGTCCCATGACAATTGCGATAAATTGCGACGATCTAAGTCTCCAGCGCACTTCGACATCTATCAGAAACAGGGCAATTCCAATCAGCACAAAATCTACCGCCGTAAAGGGAGCCATTCTGCCCGCGTTTGACGTTATAGCCGCGTTAGGTATATCCACAACCAGCGCCTGATCAATCCCGATGTCCAGATTAAAAAGATATTCAAATAGTGTGAGAAGCCCTATTAAAGCAATTACTGAGGCACATGACCTGGAAATAAGCCGCGTCCGGCTTGAGGCTCTTTTGGTTTGTATAAACCACAACGACAGCCCTGTCAAGACAAACGCGACAGCGGCGTTGGCCTTCATCTGTATCGGGCTGAAATAGAGTATCTT
Organism: Candidatus Magnetominusculus dajiuhuensis; assembly: GCF_046044395.1. Lineage (NCBI taxonomy): Bacteria > Pseudomonadati > Nitrospirota > Nitrospiria > Nitrospirales > Nitrospiraceae > Candidatus Magnetominusculus > Candidatus Magnetominusculus dajiuhuensis. The sequence goes on from NZ_JBJUSG010000012.1 coordinate 31,231, forward strand.
TAAGATTTCAACGTTAAACACCCAGCCGACGATGACCAAAACACCGGTGCCAAAGACGAAAACAGAGGCAATGCCTGAGACAGACCTGAACAAATCTGCTGCGGACGCCGAGATAATCGGGCTGCCAGGGCGTACAGCTTTCGTATCGGCGACACCTGATGTCATATTAGCGACCTCCCTTGGGTGATAATAGTGTAACACAAAGATAGGAAAATAGCAAAGATTCGGGGCACCGGAGTACCTAAGCAGGGCAAACGTATTAGAGATTGCCTCCCTTATTTTTGTCATTCCGGTATTTTTGTCACCGCCCTTATTTTTGTCATTCCGGCTTGTCCGGAATCTGTCCTTATGCCTCAGAATATGCACAATCATCATGAAACTCCCACTAAAGGGAAGATTCCAGACAAGCCGGAATGACGGCAAGGGACAAGCCGGAATGACAGACAAAGAAAAGAACAGTCTGGAAATCATTGCAACTTCCCATGAAAACTTGTTTTTTTCGTTAGAACAAATTTGCCTTGTGGTAGAGGGTGCCAGAGGGTGAAAGACATGACAGCTTTTTGCTATAATAAATCAGAACGTTATTTTTTTGATCCTAGGAGTATATATTAACCAATTAGATATTCAGTACATATCTGACGAGGCTGGAGAAGTTAAAGGGGGCATCGTGCCGATTAGCATATGGCGGCGTGAAATTGAGTCTGAGAAAGAAACGGCCTATCTCCTCAACAGCAAAACAATGAGGGAAGTGAGCGCTGGCCTATTATCCTTATCTTTCATGTTCAAGCTGACGCCGCCTGATAGATAACCGGCTTATATTCTGGCGATGGGATAGGCTTTCCCGCTGCCTGTGCAGCCTCAAGCCATAGTTTTTTGGCCTTTTGAACTTCATGCAATGCCTCATCAGGTGTCTCGCCAAATGCGGAACATGACTCAAGGTCGGGGATATCAGCGATGTATCCGTTGTCATCCTCCGAATAGAAAATATTTATATGATAATCGCGCATTACTCATCCTCCAGTTTAAGGTTATGTTGTTCAACCAGTTTCAGGAACTGGCGTATTTGATACGGTTTTGCCTGGCCTTTGACATTCTGAATGTTCACGAGTTCAGCAATATCAGGACAGACGAATATGTGGTGGCTGCCTTCAGTTCTTGATAGTACAAAACCGAAACCTCTAACAAGATTTACCATATCTGAGAATCTTATATTCTTAGAATTACCAATGATTTCTTTAAGCAATTTTCGTCTGTTCATATCTCATATCTTACTGGTTGAACCAGTTATTGTCAAGAACAACGATGACGTCGCAAAATAGAGACAGCGACCATTTGCGGCGCTTACGATGTTTTTTGAACATTAGACAAATAGGATTCTTTTGTCTGGTTTTTGATAAATTATTCACTTGTCTGTAACTTACGTATCACAACCTGCCCTTGATTCCCAGGCGCTTTACCATGTGAAAGTGTGCCCATAGCAGCACCGCCATTGTTACCGGTAGCCACAGGACGTGAAAGCTATAAAACCTGATAAGCGTACTGCCGCCGACATCCATGCCGCCGCGTATGAGGTACATCAGGTGTCTGCCCATCATGGGTATTGTTGCGGCCATAGATGTGCCTACCGTGGTTGCCCAGTAGCTCTTTTGGTCCCACGGCAGGAGGTATCCCGTAAATCCCGACGCGAACGCCGACACCAACGTCAGACATCCCACTATCCAGTTCAACTCCTTAGGTGATTTATATGCCCTTGATATGAACACCCTGATGGTATGGCAAAGGATGAACACAATTAACAGCGTGGCAGACCACTTGTGAACGCTGCGAATAAGCCACCCAAGATGGACTTCCCTCTGGATTGTCAAGACGCTTTCATAGGCCTCCATCTCCGAGGGAATGTAGTACAGGGAAAGCATCAGGCCGGTTATGAATAAAATCAGGTAAGACGTAAACGCGGCACCCCCAAGGCAGTAGAAATAACTAAGGCCGGGGGGCAGACGCCTCCTCAGAAACCCCTTATGGGGCGCCTTAATCCTGAACTTTTTGTCCAACCAGTCAAAGGCTTTGCCCATTATGCCGCCGCCGCTGCTGGTAACATAACGCCTATATATACCCTGCCATTTTCTATCTTCAGGGGCAGCCTTGCCAGAGGCCCTGGTGGCGGCCCTGATATGACCTTTCCACTGGCGTCGTACCTGCCGCCGTGACAGGGGCAGATGAATTCGTTTTTGTGCCTGTTATAGTTCACCAGACACCCCAGATGGGTACACACAGGGGAGAGGGCATAGACAGCGTTGTCGTCTTTGACTATGAATACGCCGACCGCCATTTCTCTTCCTTTTTGCGTATAACGGTATTCGGCGCGCTTCACACCCTTTTTAGGCAGTGCATCCTCGTCCATACAATCACAATACACCATTGCCCTCGACCTTAGTCCTGCCGGGTACATAAAATACGCGGCCACCGCCATAACACCCGTGACAAGCGCAGATATAACAACCTTGACAGTTCCTGTCAGAAAGTCTCTCCTTGTCATCAACGGCTCCGGGTGACCATAGCAAGGCGGCGGGAGAGTTTACCGCTTCTTGTTTATCAGCTCTCTGAGTTCTTTACCCATCTTGAAATGGAGTACATTTTTGGCGGGGACATCAACAATATCCCCTGTCTTGGGATTTCGTGCCTTGCGCGGGCTTCTCTTGGTCAATCTGAAGTTTCCAAAACCCCTGACTTCAATCTTCTCGCCCCTGGTCAGGGCATCTATGATGCTTTGGAAAAATGCCTCTACGATTATCTCTGTCTGCACACGCGTCAAACCCGGCGTCCTCTGCGTTACGAGTTCAATCAATTCTGATCTGGTCATACGCCCCCCTCAGTTTGTCATTAGGTAATTAAATTTATATAAAGGAAATACCTTTACAAAAAGATCACTCACAAGTTTATTAGAAAATAGTTCTGTAACTGAAAAATCGTCCTTCTTTGTGACTACGTTAGGTTGTCCCTTTATGCCGACAAGGGTGGCCGTCTCTTTGATTGCGTCTTGCAGGGTGCCGATTTTATCCACAAGCCCGGCCCTCAGCGCCTGGCGCCCTGTAAAAATCCTTCCATCGGCCAGTGCCTCCGCCTTCTCTAAGGGCATCTTTCTGCCGCTTGCAACAGCCTCTACGAACTGGCTGTGTATGTCGTTTAGCAATCCCTGAAACATTGCCCTCTCATCTGGTCCAAGCCCGTGGTATAATGAGCCCATATCCTTATATTTGGCACTCTTTACTACTTCCCTTGTTATGCCTATCTTATCCATCAGGGCGCTTATGTTGACAGTCTCCATATACGCCCCTATTGAGCCGGTAACGGTGGCGGCGTTGGCCATTATCTTTGTGGCGGGCGCGCTGATATAATATCCACCGGAGGCGGCCACAGCGCCCATTGATACTACCACCTTTTTGGTAGCGCTTGTCTTTTTTACCTCTTCATATATCTCCTGTGAGGGCACTACCGACCCTCCGGGGCTGTCAACGCTCAACACTATTGCCTTTATTGATGGGTCTTCCCTGTATTTCTTCAACTCTTTTACCGTCTCTTTTGAGGACAGTATTATCCCCTCCACCTTTATCAGGGCTATTTTCTCACCAAGAGGGATGCGTTTTCCAACCAGCGTCAGCGCGAGACTTACAACGGCGAGCAGGACAAACAGCCCTATAAAAAAGAAGACTATCTTTTTCATTACTCGTCTGTTGTCTCTTCGTTTGCCTTGTCCGGCGACTCATCACGGCGTCTCGAATCTGAAGTGGCAACCATGCTCAGCCCTATTTTTCGTTGTTCAAAATCCAGCTTGATTATCCTTGCCTGCACAATAGAGCCTTCCACATAGTCCTCCTCGGCGTTTTTGATTATCTCTGAGGCATAGACCAGCCCTTCCACGCTGTCCTCTATCTCCACGAACAGGCCGTATTCGCTTACCCTGAGCACCTTGCAACTGACGTCGCTGCCTATTTTAAATCTCTGCGGTATCTCGGTTGTCCATGGATCGGGCTTCAACTGCTTTACTCCGAGGAGCATCCGCTTTTTCTCCGGCTCAAGGCTCAACACAACGGCCTCCACCTTTTGCCGTAGTTTAAACACCTCAGACGGGTGCTTTATGTGCTTTGTCCAGAATATATCAGATATGTGAATCAGGGCGTCTATCCCCTCCGGCATTCCGACAAACACACCAAAATCTGTTATCGTCCTGACCTTGCCAGAGACCTTTTGCCCTACCGCGTAGCGCTCGGCTACAAGTTCCCACGGCTTAGGCTTGAGCTGTTTAATGCCAAGCGATATGCGCCTTTGATTGTTCTCTATTTTCAGGACGGCCACATCAACTGAGTCGCCTATCTCCAGATACTTCGATGGATGCCCCGGCCGTGCTGACCAATCAAGCTCTGACACATGCACAAGCCCCTCCACACCCTCCTCCAGCTCGATAAACGCGCCGTAGTCGGTTATGCCTACGACCTTGCCCGTGACCAGCTTTCCCTCGGTATACCTGGTCTCTATATCAAGCCACGGGTCAGACTTCTTCTGCTTGTAGCCAAGCGTAACCTTTTCCGAGTCCTGGTCATATTTCAGCACAAGCACTTCCACCTCGTCCCCAACGTTGAAGTAATCAGTCGGGTGGTTTATCCTGCCCCATGATATGTCTGATATGTGTAAGAGGCCGTCTATCTCGCCTAAATCTATAAAGACCCCGTAGTCGGTTACGTTTTTCACCGCGCCTTTTACTACCACGCCCTCTTTGATATTTGACAGGGTCTGGGTTTTTTTCTTTTTCTTTTCCTCTTCTATTACCGCGCGCCTTGATACTATTACGTTATTCAATTTGTTGTTCAGCTTTAGCACCTTGAAGCGGCACTGCTGCCCTACGACATCGTCGGCTGCCCTTAGTGGCCTGACATCGTAGTGAGAGCCGGGCAGAAATGCCTTCACGCCCGCCACATCAACAAAGAACCCACCCTTTGTCCTTTCCACTATCTTACCCTCTATGATTGCGCCCTCGTCAAAGGACTGCTGCAACATTTTTTGTGTCTTCAGTATCTTGGCCCTGCTCTTAGACAGTGTTATGGTCCCTTCAGAGTCCCTTATCGAGGACACAAGTACCTCTATGTCGCTGCCTTCTTTCAGCTCATCAAGCTCTTCCTGCGTAAAATCGTCAATCGGAATAAATCCCTCCGATTTATAGCCTATGTCAACGACAATGGCGTCGGACTTTTTTGATATGACCTTGCCGGTCATTATCATACCGGACTCGATGCTTCGAAATGTCCCTGCGTACAGTTGTTCCAGATCGCTATTTTGAACTTCCATTACCTGTCTTGCCCCCTATATGATTAATTCTTTCTATTATCTCCTGTATTATCCAATCGGGCGTCGAAGCACCCGCGGTTATTCCGACATGAGCGACTCCGTCAAACCAATGCTGCTGCAGCTCCAGGGCCGTCTCTATGTGATATGTACATACCCCCAGAGACACGCAATGGTTGGCCAATTGCGTCGTATTGGCGCTGTTCTTGCCGCCGGCTATTATCATTATATCCACATCGCCTGACATCTCATTCGTCTCTTTCAATCTCAATGCCGTTGAGTTACATATGGTATTATACACTTTAATCTCTTTTATTTTATCTACTATGTTTGAAAGCAGCCTTTTTAGGGCATCCACAGGTTGTGTCGTCTGCACTACCACGCCGACACGGGGTTTCAGCCCTTCAGGGGTTTCTCCATCTTTTACTACGGAGACATCCGCCCCCGCGTAACTCATTATGGATTTCACCTCAGGGTGGTGCTTGTCGCCAAGCACTATAACCTGATAACCTTCCTCTCTTAACAGTTTAGCATATTGCTGTGCCTTTTTTACAAAGGGACATGTCGCGTCTATTATTTCTATCCCCATCGCCTGTATTTTTTCATAGGTCTCTATGGGTATGCCGTGTGTCCTTATTATTATGGCCTTCATGTCCTCGGTCGGCTCCTCCACATCCTCTATCCCCCGTTCCTTTAACTTCGCCACTACCTGGGGGTTGTGGATTATCGGGCCTAACGTATAAACGCCGTTCTTGCTGGAGGCCATGTCAAACGCCATGTTCACCGCCCTCTTTACGCCGAAACAAAAACCGGCCATTTTCGCCACTGTTATGGTCATATTCTCTCACTCCGCGACAGAAAATTGTATCCACGACAAAAAATTGTATCCACCCTGCTTGTCTTGTCGTCATTCCGGCTTGTCCGGAATCTGTCTCTCCACGACATCCTCAAGCCAAATAAGATTCTGGACAAGCCGGAATGACAGACTACGGGTAAATCCACTATTCCTTGGTTAGAAAGCTCAGTTAGAAATGTCGTGGAGTGAGTCATATCCTATAAAATACCTTCAATATCTCTTTCATAACTCCCTCATAATCCTCTCTAATGTCTCCTCTATGGAGAGATTTGTAGTGTCTATTTCTATGGCACCGGGGGCCTTAGTAAGCGGCGCGATTGCCCTTTTCGTGTCGCGGTCATCCCTTGAGGCAACATCCGATTGGGCAGTTGACAGCGTTACGCCAGCATTTTTTTTTCTTAACTGGGCATACCTTCTTTGGGCGCGCGTAGGCTCATCCGCTGTTACATAAAACTTCCTCCACGCCTCAGGAAACACGACAGTTGCCATATCCCTGCCTTCGGCAACTATGCCGCCTGAGCCGTTTGTGCCGCCGACATTCCTCTGTATCTCAAGGAGAAAGTCTCTCACAGGCTTCATTGCTGAAAACACGCTGGAGTAATGCCCTGCCTCCGGTGTCCTGATTTCCTCTGATACGTCCTTGCCGTCAAGATATACAACCCCATTTTTAAACTCTATTAATGTGCCGCGCAAGACAGAGGACAGCAAGTCGTCGCCTGAGTCTTCACTGACTCCGGCGCTGACCAGTTTAATCGCCGCAGCCCTGTAAAGGGCACCCGTGTCCAGATAATCAAACCCCATGAGCGCGGCAAGCGCCCGTGCCACAGTGCTCTTGCCTGAGCCAGCCGGGCCGTCTATCGCGATTACTTTTCCCTTGCCGTTTGTGTTTGTCAACGTGTAAGCCTCTTAAGTGTATCGTAAAACTCGGGGTATGAGATATTCACCGCGTCAGAGCCGTGGACTACCGATTCCCCTTCCGCTGCGATGGCCGCAATTGAAAGCGCCATAGCAATTCTATGGTCGCCGTAACTTTGCAACTGGTTACTGCCTTTAAGGTTAACAGGGCCTTCGATTGCCACCCCGTCTTCGTATTCCTCTATCTTCGCGCCCATCTTTCGTAGTTCTGTAACAATGGCTGATATTCTGTCCGATTCTTTTACCCTCAGCTCATGCGCGCCTCTTATCTCTGTCACGCCGGTGGCGCGCGTTGCCAGCACACAGAGAATTGGAAACTCGTCTATCATGGATGGGATGTCTTCTTTTGTCAATGTTATGGGCAGGAGCTTATCTGTGTATTTGCAAAGCAGACTGCCAACCGGCTCACCGGAGACCTCTCTCTCATCAAGAGCCTTCACATCCGCGCCCATCTTTTTTATTATGTCTATAAAACCGGTTCGCGTGGGGTTTAGTCCGACGTCTTTGATGAGCAGCCCGGAGCCTTCCACCATCAGCGCACCGGCAATGAAAAAGGCCGCAGAGGAAATATCGCCGGGTACTACCATGTCGCGCGGATAAAGTTCAGTGCCTCCTTTGACAGTTACCCTGAGGCCGTTTATGCCCACATCCACCCCGTATGCTTTAAGCATTCTCTCTGTATGGTCGCGGGATTTTACCGGCTCTACCACTGTTGTCTCACCACCGGCAAGGAGCCCGGCCAGCAGGACGGCAGATTTGACCTGTGCCGAGGCTATCGGCATTTCATATGTTATCCCCCTAAGATGGCCTCCGCTTATTGCCATGGGGAGGTTGCTCTTAACGCCGCTAGCCTTGATTGAGGCACCCATTTTCTCAAGCGGCACTATTACTCTGCCCATTGGCCTACTGCTCAGGGATTTATCACCGGTCAAAACTGAAAAAAACTTACTGCCGGCAAGCAGCCCACAGAGCAATCTCGCCGTGGTGCCGGAGTTGCCGCAGTCTATCATGCCTTGTGCCTCTTTAAGGCCGTGAAGTCCGCGCCCGGATATCAGCAACGAGCCGTCGGCCTCCTTATCTATGCCTATCCCTAACGCGGCAAAGGCGGCTATTGTGGAGTGAGTGTCGGCAGCCCTCAGGATATTCCCCACCCTTGACCTGCCATTGGCCAGTGATGAGAAAAACACCGCCCTGTGTGATACGGATTTATCAGGGGGAGGCATCATCTCTCCCCTTAGCGCCTTAGTATTATTCAATGTCACGATATTTGTTTTCAATTTTCTTCGCACATCGCCCGATTTCTTAAACTCTTCTGTCAGCGATGCCTCGTTTGAATTCTCTATATCTTCTATCATCTGTTCAATCTGCTGTTTATAGGCATTTAAGTGCTTGAGTATATTTTCTTTATTTAATATGCAAATATCCCGCCATATCTCCGCCGAACTCATAGCGATGCGTGTGGTATCCATAAAGCCCGGCCCTGAGTAACCGAAATACTCCGGGTTTATCTCCTGCACGGCATTGACGAGGGCATATGCCGCGATATGCGGCAGATGGCTGATGGAGGACAATATCTCATCGTGCATTTCGGGTGTGAGTTCCTCTACTTTGCAGCCAAAGAGTTTCCACATGGCGGTTATCGTCTGGCAGGCAGTCTTATCGGTGTTAATCGTAGGAGTTATTATGCACTTAGCCCCCATGAAGATGTCGGGGTTTGCCGCGTCTATGCCGGACTTGTCGTTGCCGGCTATGGGATGGGCACCAACGAAGGCCACACCCTCTGGCATGGCGGCCTCCATTTCATAAACCAGTGCGCCCTTTACGCTTCCAACGTCAGTGACTATCGCACCGGCCTTCAGATAAGGGGAAATCCCACCGGCTATTGCCATAAACGCGCGCACAGGGGCGGCAAACACTACGAGGTCGGCCCCCTCGGACAGGTCATTCAGATTAAGCGCGTACTCGTCTATTATGCCCATTGAGAGGGCATTTTTCAGATTCGCCTCATTCCTTCCGAAACCGCATATCCTCCTCGTGATTCCATGCCTTTTCATGGCGAGGGCCACCGTCGCCCCTATCAGGCCGACGCCGATTATCGCCGTTTTTTCAAAAAACAATCCTTCCTCACATATATCTCTATATTTCCCTTCCTACGGCGGTAGCCACCAGCCGTAAACTCTTCACCAAATCGTTAAACACATCGGGCTTCAGCGACTGCTCACCATCGGAGCACGCCTCCTCCGGCTTCGTATGCACCTCTATCAAAAGACCGTCGGCACCCGCCGCCACCGCGGCCAGCGACATCGGTTTCACTAAGTCCCATCTGCCTACGGCATGTGACGGGTCAACTATGACGGGCAGGTGGGTCAGTTGTTTCAACACGGGAACGGCGCTTAGGTCAAGCGTGTTTCTTGTTGCCGTCTCAAACGTCCTTACCCCGCGTTCACAGAGTATTACCTTGTGGTTGCCCCTTGACATTATGTATTCGGCGGCCATCAGCCATTCTTTTATTGTTGCCGCAAGGCCGCGTTTTAGCAGCACCGGTTTGTCAACCATGCCGACTTCAAGCAGCAGCCTGAAGTTTTGCATATTGCGCGTCCCTATCTGGATTATGTCCGTGTATTTGAGCATCAGGGTCAAATCCCGTGGGTCCATCAACTCTGTAACGATGGGCATTCCGGTGAGTTTCTTTGCCTCAAGCAGTATCTGTAGCCCCTCCTCGCCCATGCCCTGAAATGTATAGGGCGATGTGCGCGGCTTAAAAGCCCCGCCTCTGACAAAGGACGCCCCGCCTTCTTTGACCTTCTGCGCTATTGACAGCAGGATATCGCGGCCTTCTATTGCGCACGGCCCGGCTATTATGTGTATCCTGTTTCCGCCGATTTTCAGGCCGTCAACATCTATTACCGTGTTTTCCTTTTTGAAATCCCGGCTTGCCAGCTTATACGGTTTTACTATCCTCATCACCTCATCAACACCTGACATCGCCCTCACAGAGTCAACTTCCTCCTCAGATATCTTCGACGTATCGCCGATTACACCGATAATCGTCCTTTCGGTGCCTTTTGATACGTTGAGCGCAAGCCCTTTCTGCTCGAGCCGCTTCTGTATGTTATCTATCTCGTCCTGCGAGGCCGATTTTTTTAACACTACTATGTCCATCTATAATACCTCCTTAAGTGTGCGAATAAACTCTTCATTTTCTGGCGGCAGACCGATTGTTACCCTAATAGTGGTAGTGTCTGCCAAACCCATAGGCCGTATAATCATGCCCAGCTTCAATAACCTATTATATATTTCCATTGCATTTTTTTTTAAGTCCATATAGATAAAATTTGTGTGAGACGGGACAAAATCTATCCCAAGCGCCTTCAGCTCCTTGTGGAGCCAGGCCATGCCCCGGGCGTTTATCTCAACGGCGCGCCTGACGTGTTGCACATCTTTGAGGGCGGCGATGGCAGCCATTTGCGCCAATGTCGAGGTATTAAACGGTTCGCGTATTTTGTTCATAGCCCCGGTTATCGTCTTATTCGCTATGCCATAGCCTATTCGAAGGCCGGCAAGCCCATATGCCTTTGAAAACGTCCTCAGAATAAGAATATCCTTGCCGTCTCTGAAATAATCCATAGAATCTGGATACGACGCACTGTCAGCGGCATACTCATAATATGCCTCGTCCATTATGACCAGGATATTATCGGGCAGCCCCGCGAAGAACTGCCCAAGCTCATCCTTCGTTACAATTGTCCCCGTAGGGTTGTTTGGATTGGCTATACAGATTATTTTTGTCTTGCTTGTGATTTTGTCTGCCATGCCCTTTAAGTCAAGCCGGTAGTCCTTTGTAAGGGGTACCTGCACGGGAAGTCCGCCGGACTTTGCCGAGGAAATATAGTAAACAACAAACGAGGGAGACCCCATTATTGTCTCATCCCCCGGTGTCTGAAACGCCCTGATGGCAATATCAATAAGTTCGTTTGAGCCTTGTCCTACGATAACCTCTTCAATATCAACGCCGTGAACCTTTGCCAACGCTGACCTAAGCGCATAGGCCCCGCCGTCGGGGTATCTGTGGAGTGTGCCGGTATGTTTAGCAATCTCGTCAATTGCAAGCGGCGACGGCCCAAGGGGGTTTTCGTTTGACGCGAGCTTCACAGAGCCGCTTATGCCAAGCTCCCTCTCCAGCTCTTCGATAGGTTTGCCAGGCACATATGGCGTTATTTTATCAACATATTGCGGTACTTTAAGCAAAGTCTTTTCTTACCTCCAGACATGTCTCCCACCTCTTTGAGGGCAACTGGGCTGATAGGATGGCCAGGGATTTACCTTTCAATGGTCTCCATGTGGGGATACGAACCCAGAATTTTAAGATATACGCTGTGTTTTCTAACATCATCAAGGGCTTTTTTCACCTTCTTATCTTCAATATGTCCTTCCATATCGGCGAAGAATATATAATCCCATGCCTTTTTCTTCGACGGCCTGGATTCTATGCGTGTGAGATTAATTTTTTGTTTCTTAAACGGGGTCAGTATCTCGTAAAGTGAGCCGGGCTGGTCTTTTGCGGTAAACATAATTAATGTCATGTCGTTGCCGGTGCTGCCCTGGGCCTCTTTAGAGATAACGAGAAATCTTGTAACATTGTCTTTTACGTTTGCGATGCCTTTTTCAATGATATTCAGGTCGTATATTTTAGCGGCCAGCTCGCTGCCAATAGCCGCCACACCCTTTTCCTCTGCCGCGATTGCGGCGGCCTGGGATGTGCTGCCGGCCTCAAATATTGGCACGCCAAGCATATTCCTTTCAAGCCACTTGCGGCACTGCGCTATGACCTGGGGATGGGAGTATATCTTTTTTATCTCTCCGTCGGTGGATTTTAACAACAGATGGTGGTTTATAGACAGAAGTATCTCGGCGTACACCTTTAAATTATAGTCAACGAACATATCAAGGGTATAGTTAACCGCGCCTTCGTTTGAGTTTTCGATTGGCACAACTCCGAAGCTGCACTTGCCGGATTCCACCACCTCAAAAACCTCCCTGATGCTGTCCGCGGAGATGTACTTGCATGTGGAGCTGAAGTATTTCAGGGCGGCCTGATGGGTGTATGTTGCCTGAGGCCCCAGATAGGCGACTGTCACAGGATGTTCAAGGGACAAGGTGGCGCAGAATATCTCCTTAAAGATAGTCTTTATCGCGTCGTTGGGGAAGGAGCCGGTATTGAGCTTTTGCAACCTCTCAATCAGTTCCATCTCTTTACTGGGGTTAAAGAGCGCCCTGGTATCCTCGCCGACATCGGTGGCGGCACTGGTTATCTCCGCGACCGCCTCGACGCGCCTGTTGAGCAGGGCGATTATCTGCTCGTCTATCTCATCCAGCTTTACCCGATTTGGATCAGGCAAGCCATGTTCTTTATCAGTATCCGGTTTAATTGGCCACATATTATTTTATCCTGATTTATCCATCCCACCTGATTATTTTATGCCACCTAATTATTTTATGCCACCGTGCAAATTATCTGAGTGCCGCAAATGTATCAATTCTATAAGCTAACAGATTAGGCGGCTTTTATTCAACCATTTTTTTTGTTACAGGCGAAAAATATTATGGGGAAAGTGATTTCTTCATATCACTCTGCCCAAACTACGCAATGTCCTTACGCTTGTAGATGATACTTTCGAATGCCTCCCGCAGGACCGGGACATTTGTAAAGAGCGCCTTAAACGCCTTTCTCTCAACGGTGAGAACATCCACGGCGGTCACGGTTCGCACGGAGGCGCTTCGGGGTTTATCGTACATCAGGGCGCCTTCGCCGAAGCAGTCTCCGATTGTGAGAACACCGATAGGGTTTTGGGTTGTGCCTTTTAGTACCTCCGCGTCGCCGCTTAATATAACAAACACCTTGTCGCCGGGGTCGCCCTCGTTGAATATCATCTCACCCGGTTCGAAGTGCATTTTAGATATATTTTCCGTGGGGTCTAAGTTGATGTTAACGATATCAGGGGGGACGACGAAATCCAGTATCCAGTCGAAGGCCACGCGAATTTTTCTGACAGTGCCGGGCAGTTTTGACCAATAAACGAATCTCCACATCATCCAGCCTATAAGCCCTGAGACCTTAAAGCCGAGGACTACGCCGGCGGCGGAGTGATGTCCCAGGGCGCTCATCATACCGAGGTCCTTGAATGAGAAGGGCTGTTTGGGACGGTTATCAATTTCGGCTATTATATTATGGGCGAGGCGTTTGCCTTCGCGGACGGCGAATTGTGCCGTTGGTGGGCAGGGTTTATTCGTATTATTATCCATAATATACGCGCAGTCGCCGAGTGCCCAGATATCAGGCAGTTCTGAAACGGCAAGGTACTGGTTTACAATGATTCTGCCGCGTTCTTTTTTCAGGGGAAGCGCCTTCAATACCGCTCCTGGCGCGCCTCCTATAGTGGCCACGACGGTCTTAGTTGGAATTACTGTGGAGCCTTTCAGTACAGCCCCGTCGTCGGTTACGGCCTCTATGAACACGTTTAACCTTATATCAATTTTCTTTTTCTTCAGGATATTATATGCGTAATCACTTAAAGAGGGCGGGAATTCTGGCAATATCCTTTCATAGCCGTGCAGGAGGATCATTTTAATGTCATCGTCTTTGATATTATTGTATCTTCGTGCGGTGCCGCGCACATAGTCGTTCATTTCACCGATTGCCTCCACGCCGGAAAATCCCCCGCCGGCCACGACAAACGTGAGCATCCTGCGCCGTTTAGCGGTGTCTGTTTCTGTATCAGCCTGTTCAAGCATGGCAATGATATGATAGCGTAGTATGAGGGCGTCGGCGACGTTTTTGAAATGAAACCCGTGGTCGGAGAGTCCACGAACGATGGAGAAGTTATCTTCGAGTCCTAGGGCGAGGACGAGATGGTCGTAAGGGATTTCGTTTTTTACGGAGGATGAGTTGATGGATGTGATGACGACCTTTCTATCGAAATCAATATGTTCGACACCCTGAACAAAGAGATTGATACGTGGGCAGAGGTCCCGGATAGCGATGGAGACATCAAGTGGAGAGAGGCTGCCGGAGATGACCTCACCGAGCATAGGGGTGTAAACAGTGTAGTTTTCTTTGTTGACCATGGAGATTTCGATATCGCCAGAGGCGCGCCGGGCAATGGATTTAGAGAGTTCCATAGCGGTATAAATCCCGCCAAAGCCGCCGCCGAGAATAAGAATCCGAGTTTTAGAGTCCACAGCCACCGCAACCCCCGTCTCTATTACGTCATTTTACATATGAACACTCCGTACCATTGGAAGTCAATGGGTACAGCATTATATTTGTTGGGATTATAACATATATGGCGTTACAAATCCATTGCACGAATTGCCTCACGAAAAAACTACCGATATTGACACGGACATCATGGAAAGCGTATAATTAAGCATGGGAGCAGTGAGACCGTCTAAGACACACACAGCGGGGGAAGCGCTGCGGGTACATGGAAAACGCAAGAGGTCTGCTCAAGGCCGCCGCCATTGAAGACAATATCTACCTTGGCAAAAACCGGTTCGTGAAGCGTTCGGCACGGCCTACCTTGCCATTGTCGAAGCTCTTAACGAAGCCCTGATAAAGAAGGGTCTTACCGTCTGTTGTCTGGAATGACAGAAAGGGACAAGGATGGCAACAAACTAAGCAACTACCGCTTACTTA